>JBJOPJ010000007.1:0-31680 GCA_046050825.1 Pseudomonadota bacterium | reverse complement strand
CACTTCCACTACGTGCTGTCGCTGGGTGCGGTTACCGCCCTGTTCGCCGGGTTCTATTACTGGTTCCCGAAGATGAGCGGCCGTTGGCACTCGGAACTGCTGGCGCACGTGCACTTCGCGGTGTTCTTCGTTGGCGTGAACCTGATCTTCTTCCCGCAGCACTTCCTGGGTCTGCAGGGGATGCCGCGTCGTTATCCTGACTATGCTCCGGCTTACGAGCACTGGAACACGGTTTCGACGCTGGGCTACAAGATCATGGCTGTTTCGATCGGCATCTGGCTGCTGAACATCCTCTATGCCTTCACCATGGGCAAAAAGGCCGAGGGCAACTATTGGGGTGAAGGCGCCAACACGCTTGAGTGGACGCTGTCGAGCCCGCCGCCGTTCCACCAGTTCGAGCAGGTTCCGGTCATCGACGACAAGGACCACCACTGATACGATCGGCCAATTGGCTGAGATGAATTCGCCCCGGCCGCAACGCCGGGGCGTTTTCGTAACGGGCCGGGATATTATAACGCGCCGGGAAAGTTTGACGGGAGAAGGACATGCCGGAATTTCGCACGATAAACGTCGGTGAAGTCAGCCTGCGCTGCGCGATCGAGGGGCCGCAGGACGGTTCGGCGCCGCTGGCGATCATGGTCCACGGTTTTCCCGAAAGCTGGTATTCGTGGCGCCATCAGCTTGGCCCCGTGGCCGCTGCCGGGTTCACCGCCTGCGCGATCGACGTGCGCGGCTATGGCGGTTCGGACAAGCCGCACCCGGTGGATGCTTATGCGATGGAACGCCTGATCGGCGATCTCGTGGGTTTGGCGGATGCCTTGGCGCCGGGGCAGCAGGTGGTGCTGATCGGGCATGATTGGGGCGCGCCGATCGTGTGGAATTCGGCCTTTACCCGGCCGGACAAGTTTCGGGCGGTGGCGGGCCTTTCGGTGCCGTTCAGCGGCGCGCCGCAGCGCCCCTTTACCGATATTTTCCGCGAAGCCTTCACTGCGAAAGGGCGGTTCTTCTATCAGGAATACTTCCAGCAGCCCGGCGTGGCTGAGGCCGAAGCCGAGGCCGATCCGCGCGGCTTCGTGCGTAAGATGATGTATTCGATTTCGGGAGATGTGCCCGAGGGCGATTACTGGTCCAAGCCGCTGGGCGCCACTTTCCTCGAAGGGTTGCCCGATGTTGCCGATCCGGCGGATCTGCCCGCGTGGCTGAGCGATGCCGACCTGTCGTTCTATGCGGCGGAGTTCAAGGCATCGGGGTTCCGCGGGCCGCTTAACCGGTATCGCAACCATGAAAACGATTTTGCCTATCTGAAAGGCTGGGCCGGCCAGAAACTTGAGCAGCCCTGCCTGTTCATCGGCGGCAGCCGCGATCCTGCCACTACGCTGTTCGGCGCGGTGGCAGACCCGGTGGCTTTGATGCGGATGTTCCTGCCGCGGGTCGAAGGGCATATTCTGGAAGGGTGCGGGCACTGGACCCAGCAAGAACGCCCCGATGAAGTGAACGCCTTGCTGGTTGATTGGTTGAAGCGGCTCTGATGAGGGCCTATAGCGCGCCCGATATGAACGCTGCTCCCGCCCCTTCACCGTATCTGCTGCCGGCCGACTGGCGCGATTTCTTCGCCCTGACCAAGCCCCGCGTGATGAGCCTGGTAATTTTTACAGGCCTGTGCGGACTGCTGGCCGCGCCGCAATCGGTGCATCCGGTGATCGGCTTTACCGCCATCCTGTGCATCGCGATCGGTGCGGGCGGCGCGGCGGCGCTCAACCAGTGGTGGGAAGCCGACCTTGATGCCAAAATGAAGCGCACCGCCAGCCGGCCGCTGCCCGCCGGGCGGATGGACCGCAAGGCGGCGCGCGATTTCGGCATCGCGCTGTCGGCCGGTTCGGTGCTGGTCATGGGGGTTGCGGTAGGCTGGCTGGCGGCTACGATTCTGGCGATTTCGATCGTTTACTATTCCGTGATCTATACCATCTGGCTGAAGCCGCGCACGCCGCAGAACATCGTGATCGGGGGCGGGGCCGGGGCCTTTCCGCCAATGATCGGCTGGATCGCTGCGACCGGCGAAATTACGCTGATGCCGGTGCTGTTGTTTGCGATCATCTTTTTCTGGACCCCGCCGCATTTCTGGGCGCTGGCGCTGTTCGTCGAGACCGATTATGCCGCTGCCGGCATTCCGATGATGCCGGTTGTGGCCGGCCATCAATCGACCCGGCGGCAGATCCTGGTCTATGCCATTTTGTTGCTGCCGATCACGCTGATGCCGTTCTGGCTGCACGTTGCCGGCTGGCTCTATGGCTTGGGCGCGCTGTTGCTTTCGGGGGTGTTCCTGCTGTTATCCTTGCGCGTTGCGGTGTTTCGCGGCGATGCAGGCGATATGGATATGCGCCCGGAAAAGCGCTTGTTCGGTTATTCCGTGCTGTACCTCTTTGCGCTGTTCGCTGCCCTTGTGGCGGACCGCTTCATTCTTGGGTGAACGATTTATGCAACTGACCCCCGAACAAGAAGCCGAACGCCGGCGCATCCAGCGCAGCCGCAATCGCGCTCTGGCTCTGGCGCTGGGCGCCATGGTCGTGCTGTTCTTCTTCATCACCATCGCCAAGATGAGCCACTGAGGCCATGGGCACGCTTGCCCCGAACATGGGCCGCAACCGCCGGGTTGGCCTGATCGCGTTGGCCGGGGCGCTGGTGATGCTGGGTCTGGGTTATGCTTCGGTGCCGCTGTACCGGATGTTCTGCCAGGCCACCGGGTTTGGCGGAACCACCCAGCGCGCCAGCGCGGCCGAGGCCAGCACGGTCAAGGTGGCCGCCGGGACGATTTCGGTGCGCTTCGATGCCAACGTCGATCGCGGGATGCCGTGGCGGTTCGCGCCGGCTGAGGTCCTGCAGGAGATGCGAATCGGCACGCGCAAGATGGCTTATTTCAAGGCGGAAAACCTTTCGGACCAGCCGATTACCGGGGTGGCCAGCTTCAACGTTGCGCCGGAACAGGCGGGTAAGTATTTCAAGAAAGTTCAGTGCTTTTGCTTCAATCGGCAAACGCTGCAGCCGCACCAGTCGGTGGATATGCCGGTGATCTACTACGTTGATCCGGCCATCCTTGACGATCCCGATACCAAGGACGTGCAGCAGATCACGCTTAGCTATACTTTCCACATTGCCCCCGATGCCGGTTCAAAGGCACTGGACCGCGCCGATCCGGCGCGATAAGGGCGATGCGAAATTTCGCCTGCGGGGGTCCCTCGCAAGGCTCAAGGATCAACGGGGACGAAAGCGTCATGGCTGGTACCAAGAACCACGATTTCCACATTCTTCCGCCGGACATCGTGCCGCTGGCGACGACCGTCGGCGCGTTCACGTTCACGTCGGGCATGGTGCTGTTCATGCACGACATGCCCGGTGGCAAGTTCGTGCCGTGGCTGGGTCTGTCCCTGCTGCTGGCCTCGATGTTCCAGTGGTTTTCGAACATCATCAAGGAAGCCCACGCGGGCGACCACACCCCGGTGGTGCAGCTCCACCAGCGCTATGGCATGATCCTGTTCATCGCTTCGGAAGTGATGTTCTTCGCCGGCTGGTTCTGGGCGTTCTTCGACTTTTCGCTGTTTCCCGATACTATTTCGGAAGCGGTCGGCGGTCAGTGGCCGCCCAAGGCGATCGAAGCGGTGATGGATCCGTTCGATCTGCCGCTGCTTAACACGCTGATCCTGCTGTGCTCGGGCACCACGGTTACCTGGGCGCACCACGCGCTGATCCATGGCGATCGCGTAGCCCTGAAGAAGGGGCTGTGGGCCACGATTCTGCTGGGCCTGCTGTTCACCAGCATTCAGGCTTATGAATACATCCACGCGCCGTTCGGCTTTGGCGGCAACACGTATGGTTCGGCGTTCTACATGGCGACCGGCTTTCACGGGTTCCACGTAATCGTTGGCACGATCATGCTGATCGTCTGCCTCAAGCGTGCCTACAACGGTGATTTCACCCCCAAGCAGCACTTCGGCTTCGAAGCGGCCGCTTGGTACTGGCACTTCGTTGACGTGGTGTGGCTGTTCCTGTTCGTCGCCGTTTACGTGTGGGGCGGCTGGGGCTACCCCATCCACTAAGATGGCTGACAGCAATCCAGTTTCGAAGGGGCAGCCCGGCATCGCCGCGGCTGCCCTTTTCGGTCTGTGCCCCCGGTGCGGCGCCAAGACCCTGTTCGACGGGGCCGCGAAATTTGCGGACCACTGCCCGGCCTGCGGGCTGGATTATACCGAATACAACGTGGGCGATGGCCCGGCCGCGTTCCTGACCATGGTGATCGGGGCGTTGGTGTTGGGGCTGGCGTTGTGGCTGGAATTCGGCGTTCATCCGCCGGTCTGGGTTCACGTCCTGATCTGGCCGCCGCTGGTGGCAGGCCTGACGCTGGGCGGGCTGCGCGTATCCAAGGCCGCACTGCTGGCCGCCGAAATTCAGCGCCATGCGCGCGAAGCCACTGCAAAGGATGTGAAACCGGAATGACCCTGCGCCGCATCCCGATCGTGCCGACGTTGATTGTGCTTGCCGCCGTGGCCGTGATGCTGCGCCTTGGGTTTTGGCAGCTTGATCGGCTGCACCAGAAAGCGGCGATGCTGGCGCGCTATGAACGCGCCCAAGCCAGCGTCGCCCCGCTGCCCTGGCCGCGCGACCCGGCCGCGGTAGAGGCGGCGTTGTTTCACCATGCCAACGTAACCTGCACCCCGATCGGCGGCGATGCGCCCGTGGCGGGGCGCAATCGCCACGACGAAGGGGGCTGGGCGCACGTGATCCCCTGCCGGATGGCCGATGGCGCGGTGGTGCCGCTGGTGTTGGGGTGGTCATCCGACCCGGCGCCGCGCAACTGGGGTGGCGGCACGATTGGCGGCACGATTGCGCCCGCCGGCAAGAATAGCGCGCGCCTGCTGGCCGATCCGCCGCTGGCCGGACTGGCCGCCAGCGCCCGTCCAGACCCGGGCGATATCCCCAATAATCACCTGGCTTATGCGGTGCAGTGGTTCCTGTTCGCGGGCACGGCATTGGTGATCTATGCGCTTGCACTGCGGAAGCGCCTTGCCGCGAACGGCGCTGGGGGCTAACGGCGCGCTCGCAATGGAATATATCTCGACCCGAGGAAGCGCCCCGGCGCTCGATTTCGAAGGCGCGACGCTGGCGGGCCTCGCCAGCGACGGCGGGCTCTATGTGCCGCGTGCGTGGCCCCGGTTCAGCAAGGACGAAATCGCCGCGATGGCGGGTTTGCCCTATGCCGAACTGGCGGCGCGGATCATGCAGCCGTTCGTGGGCAGCAGCCTGACGGCGGAGCGCCTGCTGGAACTGACCACCGCCGCCTATGGCCGGTTTGCGCACAAGGCGGTCACGCCGCTCAAGCAGTTGGATGAACAACAGTGGCTGCTGGAACTGTTCCACGGCCCCACGCTGGCGTTCAAGGACGTGGCCTTGCAACTGCTGGGCCTGCTGTTCGAAGAGTTTCTGGGCCGGGGCGGCGATCCGCTGACCATTGTCGGTGCCACATCGGGCGATACCGGTTCGGCGGCGATCGATGCCGTTGCAGGCCGGTCGCGGGTCGATATTTTCATGCTCCACCCCAAGGGCCGGGTCAGCGACGTACAGCGCCGCCAGATGACCACGGTGCTGGCGCCCAACGTCCACAACATCGCGATCGACGGCACGTTCGATGATGCGCAGGCGATGGTAAAGCGCATGTTCAACGACAGCGCGATGACTAGCCGGTTCAGCATCGGCGCGGTCAATTCGATCAATTGGGCGCGGTTGATGGCGCAAGTGGTCTATTACTTCGCCGCCGGCCTCCAGCTGGGGGCACCGCACCGCGAAGTGGCCTTTGCCGTGCCGACCGGCAACTTTGGCGATGTGTTCGCGGGCTATGTCGCGGCGCAGATGGGCTTGCCCGTGGCCAAGCTGATCGTGGCCACCAACGTCAACGACATTCTGCATCGCGCCCTGTCCAGCGGTGATTATTCTGCCGGAACGGTTACCCCCACGGCGGCGCCGTCGATGGATATTCAGGTGTCCTCGAACTTTGAACGCCTGTTGTTCGATCTGGGTGGCCGCGATGGCAAGGCGATGGCCGAACAGATGGCCGGGTTCGAAGCCACCAAGGCCATGCAGCTGACCAACGCGCAGCGCGAAGGCGCGGCCCGGCTGTTCACCAGCTGCCGCGCCGATGCCGATCAGATGGCCAACGCCATCCGCTGGGCCTGGGAAGAAACCGGCGAATTGCTGGACCCGCACACTGCGATTGGCCTCCATGCCGCGCGGGTCAGCGGTTTGCCGCGCGATGTGCCGGTGGTGACGCTGGCTACTGCGCACCCGGCCAAGTTCCGCGATGCGGTGGAACGCGCCACCGGTCAGCGGCCGATCCTGCCGGCCCGTATCGGCGATTTGTTCGAACGCGAAGAACGCATGGTCGAACTGCCGGGCGATTACGCCGCAATTGCCGATCATATTGCCGCGCACGCGGTGGCGCGGGGATAGATGGCCCGGCTTGAGACCCAGCCAACCATCCTCGCCGGCGAAGGCTGGGGCGATTACGGGCTGATCGATTGTGGCGATGGCCGCAAGCTGGAACGCTATGGGCCGCACCGGTTCATTCGCCCCGATGCACAGGCTTTGTGGGCGCCCCGGCTGGAACGCTGGGCATCAGACGGCGAATTCGTGCCCGGATCGGACGAGGACGGCGGCGGGCGCTGGCAGTTTGCCAATCCGGTTTCGCCCGATGGCTGGCCGCTCAGCTGGGACAATGGCGGCGAACCCGTGCGCTTTACCGCGCAATGCACCCCGTTTCGCCACCTTGGCTTCTTCCCCGATATGGCCCCGGTGTGGCGCTGGATGGGCGATCAGCTGGCGGGCCGCGATGATGCGCAAACCATGAACCTGTTCGGCTATACCGGGGTGGGCACGCTGGCGCTGTCGCGGTTCGGGCCGGTTACGCACGTCGATGCCAGCAAGAAATCGGTGGCGCAGGCCCGCGCCAATGCCGCGCTTTCGGGCATGGATAGCCGCCCGGTGCGCTGGATCGTGGATGATGCCGCCAAGTTTACCGCGCGCGAAGTGCGGCGGGGGCGGCGCTATGACGGGATCATCCTTGATCCCCCCAAGTTCGGGCGCGGCCCCGAAGGCGAAGTCTGGCGGCTGGAAGATCACCTGCCGGGGCTGGTCCACGATTGCGCCAAGCTGCTGGATGGCGATAGCCGGTTCCTGTTCCTCACTGTCTATGCGGTGCGGATGTCATCGCTGGCGATCGCCGGCCTGCTGGCCGAAGCCTGCGCCCATTTGCCCGGCGTGATCGAACATGGCGATCTGGCTGTGCGGGAAGATGCGATGGATGGGGCTGAAGCCCGCCTGCTGCCAACCGCAATTTTCGCGCGCTGGCGCAACGCCTAGACGGGCGGCAATTTAGTAAGTAAGGCATACTAATTATGGCCGACAGTCTGATCCTCGAAGTTGCCGAATTCGAACACGATGTCCTGACCGGCATCTATTCGGAAGAAACCGGCCGCCCCCAGCCGCTGCGCTTTACCATTGCGGTGCGGCTGACCCCGCCGGCGCGATTCGATGCGGATAGCCCGCTGGAAGCCAGCAAGAATTATATGGACCTGAAATTCGCCGCTTCGGAGGCGCTGCCCCAGGGCGTGCATTTCAAGCTGATCGAAGCCGTGGGCGACCATATTTGCGAAACGCTGTTTCTGCAGGATCCGCGGGTAGACGCGGTGACGGTCAAGATCGTCAAGCTGGCAATCAGCGAAAATGGCGAGAAGATCGGCATGACCCTGACGCGCGAGCGCAAGTGATGGCGCTGATCCGGATCGAAGGCCTGCCCGACGATCCGCTGGCTGCCGCCGCGCATTTTTACGGCGCAATCGTTCCGCAACTGGCGCAGGCCGGCGGCGATCTGCTGCTGGCCTTTCCCCTGGCCGATCATGCCCACCGGGGCTGGCGCGTGGCGGCAGTGCAGGCCTTGGCCCGCGCCGCCGCGCCGCGCCGAATCAATGCGGTGGCTGCTGCCACGGCGGCGGCGCTTGCCAGTGCCGAAGCCTATCTGGCGGCGGCGCCCGGCGTTACCGGACAATATTGGCCGCTGGATGACGCCGGGGCCGGGCTTGTGCTATCCTTTACTGAATGAGCACCGGTCAACCTTCAGCCGGGCCTGAAACTGCGCCCCTGATTGACCAGTTTCAACGCCGGATCAGCTATCTGCGCCTGTCGGTGACGGATCGCTGCGATTTGCGCTGTGCCTATTGCATGCCCGAACGGCAGGAATTTCTGCCCCGCAAGGATGTGCTGACGCTTGAGGAACTGCACCGTTTGGCACTGGGGTTCATCGCCCGCGGCGTAACCAGGCTGCGCCTGACCGGCGGCGAACCGCTGGTGCGGCGCGACATGATCGAGCTGGTCTGCGCGCTGGGCCGCAAGCTGGGCGCAGATGATGGGCGCGGCGCGCTGGAAGAACTGACCCTGACCACCAACGGCACCCGATTGGCGGAATTTGCCGATGCGCTGGCGGCGGCGGGTGTGCGGCGCATCAACGTTTCGCTGGATACGCTGGATCGGGCCACGTTTGCGCGGCTGGCGCGGCGCGATCATCTGCCGCAAGTGCTGGATGGCATCGCGGCGGCGCGCGCGGCCGGGCTGGCGGTAAAGCTGAACACTGTGGCCCTGAAAGGCGTGAACGAAGCTGAAATTCCGGCGCTGGTCGAATGGGCGCATGGGCACGGCATGGACCTGACCCTGATCGAGGTTATGCCGCTGGGCGAAGTGGAGGGCGATCGGTTCGATCACTACCTGCCGCTGTCCACGGTGCGCGCCGCGCTGGAGCAGCGCTTTACGCTGACCGCCAGCCAGCACCGCAGCGGCGGCCCGGCTCGCTATGTCGATGTGGCGCAAACCGGCGGACGGCTGGGGTTCATCACCCCGCTGACCAACAATTTTTGCGAAGGCTGCAACCGGGTGCGGGTTACGGCCACCGGACAGCTGCACCCGTGCCTTGGGGGCATTGAGCAGGTCGATCTGCGCGCCGCCTTGCGCGCGGAAGATCCCGACGCGGCGCTATCGGCGGCGCTCGACACGGCGATGCGAATCAAACCTGAACGCCATCACTTCGTGATCGATCGTCCCGGCGCGGCCCCCGCGCTGGCGCGGCACATGTCGATGACCGGGGGCTGAGGCCGATGGCCATGCTGGTATTCCTGGGTAAACTGGCAGACATCGCGGGGCGCGGCGAACTGGCCGTGGCCGCGGGGCCGCTCGATGCCGTGCTGGCAGGGCTTGATCCGGCGTTGGCGTTGGCCTTGCTGGATGAACGGGTGCGCATCGCGCTGAACGGTGAATTGGTGGGCGAACGTTCGATCGTGCTGCGCAGCGGCGATGAATTGGCGTTCCTGCCCCCGGTCAGCGGTGGCTGAGATGCCCGCCGACGTCCGCTTGCTGTCCCAGCCGTTTGATCCCGCTGCCGAACTGGCGGCCTTTACCGCTGCCCATCCCCAAGCCGGCGGCGTGGTCAGCTTTCTGGGACAAGTTTGCGCCGATGGCGCAGTCGAGGCGCTGGAACTGCAGCACTATGGCCCGCTGACTCTGCCGGGGATGCGCGGGCTGGGCGCGGCGGTGCTGGCGCGCTGGCCGCTGGATGGCTTGCTGATCCTGCATCGTAGCGGAACCATGGCCCCCGCCGATCCGATCGTACTGGTGGCGGCTGCCGCGCGGCACCGCCGCGATGCCTTTGCAGCGGCGGATTTCGCCATGGACCACCTCAAAAGCGAATCGTGGTTCTGGAAGCGTGAGAAAACGGCCGGGGCGTGGCGCTGGATCGAACCGCGCGATCAGGATTACGCCGATCTGGCCCGCTGGGGTTAATCCGCCAGTGAATTCCTGAGCCCTGCAAGAACCGCATCCTGGGCGGTGATCGTGGCCACCACCTGATCGCGGGCAACGCCCACGGCGGCGGTGTCTGCGCCTTCAATCCGGGCCTTGGCATAGATTGCGTCAAGATCGGCCAGCGCGATCATTGCGTCGCTGCGGCTCGATTCGAGATCGGATACGGCGATGGTTGCAACGGCCCATGGCTCGCTGGCGATGGCCGCGCCTTGGGCCGCGCCAACCAGTTGGCGGGTACGGATCACATGCTGGTGAAAGCGGGCGTCAGCCGTGGCTGCCCGGCCCAGCGCAGCATCGATCTGGCCCAGCACTTGCTGGTCGGGCAATACGGGGGCAGGGGCCTCGGTGGGGCTGACCACCGGCGCAGCGGCGCTGATTCGTTCAATCGGGCGGCGCGCCAGCGAGGGAAAGCTGCCCTTGCCGGTGGCGCAGCCGCCAACGGACAAGCCAACAGAGAGCGCGGCAGCGGCAAGCAGCAGCGGGGCGGTCGGGCGGTAGAACGGGCGCGGCATGCCAAGCGCCATAGCACGCAGGGCCCGCGATGCCAGCGGCAGACTCAGATTTCTGCGTGTTTGGGCGCGCTTCATGCGTTGACACCTGCGGATGCTTCGACTAGGGGCAGCCCTTCTTCCGGGCCACCTCCTTTGGGATGGTGGCATCGGGTGCGCTGTCCATAAGGGCAGGGCGATGCAAGTTTGATGAACGGATAAGATCACCATGTTCGCAGTAGTGCGCACGGGCGGCAAGCAGTACCGGGTTGCCGCCGGAGACAAGATCGCGGTTGAAAAGCTGGCTGGCGAAGCCGGCGATAAAGTCACGCTGGGCGATGTCCTGCTGGCTGGCGACGGCGGCGAAATCAAGGACGCTGCGGGCGTTGTGGTCTCGGCTGAAATCATCGCTCAGGCGAAGTCTGAAAAGGTGATCGTTTTCAAGAAGCGTCGCCGTCACAACTATCGCCGCCGCAACGGCCACCGCCAGCAGATGACCCTGCTGCGCATCGTTGCCGTGGGTGCGGGCGAAGCCAAGAAGGCTGCGCCCAAGAAGGCCGCTGCCAAGACGGCTGATGCCGCCGCGGCCGCTGAATAAGTTTTCGGAGTAGTACGAGATGGCACACAAGAAAGCAGGCGGCTCCTCGCGTAACGGTCGTGATTCGGCCGGCCGTCGCCTTGGCGTCAAGAAGTTCGGCGGTCAGGAAGTGATCGGCGGCAACATCATCGTGCGTCAGCGCGGAACCCGAGTGTATCCGGGTGCCAACGTTGGCATCGGCAAGGATCACACCCTGTTCGCGCTGGCCGAAGGCCGCGTCCGATTCCACGATGGCAAACTCGGCCGCAAGTACGTGTCGGTAGACATGGCAGTCGCCGCCGAATAATCGGATGGTCGATATTGGGCCATCCTTGATGGGATGGCCCCGCCGGGCTTCGCAGTCCGGCTCGAACGAGGGAGAGGGCCAGGCCCATCTCCCTTTTTTCGTTTCTCCCTCTGCACGGCTCGCTCAAGGCGGCGCTTTTTCTGCGCATCTGGGGCCAGCCGTAATGCCATTGTCACGCACGCGGGTTAGGGCCGCGGCGGGGCGAATGAAGGGAGTACGAATATGTTCATTCGCAGTGAACGGCTGTTTTTGCGTCCCGGCTGGCCCGAGGACTGGCCCGAGCTATTGTCGCGCATCGCTGATGAGGCGGTGGTGCAGAACCTTGCCCACGCGCCGTGGCCTTTCGCCACCGGCGCGGCGCGCGGGGATGATACGCGCCTGCCGCACTTCATCGTAACTTTGCCGACCAGCCTTGCGCCGGCCGACATCGTTGGCGCGGTGGGGCTGCATCGCGGCGCTGACGGGGTCGAGCTGGCCTATTGGACCGCGCGCGATCATTGGAACAAGGGCTATGCGACCGAAGCGGTCCGCGCCGTGCTGGGGCTTGCCCGTACGCTGGGACACCGCGAAATCCGCGCCAGCCAATTCATCGATAACCCGGCATCGGGCCGGGTGCTGCGCAAGGCCGGGTTTTGCCCGACCGGCGAAGTGCGCCAGCGCGCCAGCATTGGCCGCGGGCAGAGTGCGCCAGCCGTGATCCATGCGATCGCGCTGGATGGTCCGTGCAATTGCGATGGTTCGGATGATGGCGTGCCAGCGATGCGCGCCGCCTGAATGCACCAGGGGCTCCGGCCGCGCGGCGGGAGCCCCTTTGATTTAGCCTGCGATTTGGCCTGTGATCAGGCCGTGGCGGGCATGACCGCATCGGGGAATTCGCTTTCGGCCTTGCCGATCAGCGCGCGGTCATCGTGGTTCCACGGATGGAAGCCGGGCATGAAATAGGCGAACCAAGCGGGCACGATCTTGCGCAGTACGCCCGGGGTGCCGAACAGATACCAGGCCAGCTGCAGCTTCACGCGGGGGCCGGTGATCCCGTCCTGCGCCAGCAGGTCAAGCGTATCGTTCCAGCGATTCTTGATGAAGTTCTGGGTAATCACCAGCATCATCAACGATTTCAGCTTCCAGCGCTTCCACCGGCTCCAGTTGCGGGTGGCGTGAAGGTACGTGTCAAAGGCCACGCCCTTGTGCTCGATTTCCTCCATCGCGTGCCAGCGCCACATCGCGGCGGTTTCCGGTTCGGCGTTGGCGAAATGCCGGGGATTGGCCAGAAATTCGTGGGCCATGATCGCGGTGTAATGTTCCAGCGCGATGGTGGCCGCAAGGTTCACGATCGACGGGCGATCCTTGATCATCGCCATCATTTCGCCAACGCGGCGATCGATCTTGTCCATATCATAGCCGGCATCGGCAGCGGCCTTGTTGAACGCCACGTGTTCGCGGGTGTGGTTCACTTCCTGCTTCACGAAGGCGCGAATCTCGGCTTCAAGCTTGGGCGGGGCGCCATCGCGGTTCGCCTTCACGGCTTCGATGAACATCGCTTCGCCGCGCGGGAACGTGGCTGACAGGGCATTGTGCCATGCCGTGGCAATCGGATTGCCGCCCAGCCACCAGCGCGAAGGCTTCTGCACACGGCCGAAGCGCTGATCGCGCACGGTGATCACAAGGTCGGCGGGCGTGGGGACCGACGTATTGCCCGAAACGCTTGCGGGGCCTAGGTCAGTCGGAATCTTGGTTGGTGCGTTCATGCCCGCTGCTTTAGAGTAACTTACACAGATGTCAATAAGAAAGCGCCTTACCCAGGAAGAGAGCCGGCTTGCCGCGCTGGAAGCCGCGCGCGGGCTGTTGATCGAACTGGGCCCGCAGGCCGTAACGCTGAAGGCCGTGGCATCGCGAATCGGCCGCACCCACGCCAACCTGCTGCACCATTTCGGCTCTGCCGCCGGGCTGCAAAAGGCGTTGGCGGAATTTCACGCCGAACAGGTCTGCGATGTGATCGCTGACGCCGTTAAAGCCACGCGCGCGGGCGAAGGATCGCCCCGGCAGGTTGTCGATCTGGCGTTCGATGCGTTTGACCGCGAAGGCGGGGCGGCGCTGGCGGGATGGATGCTGCTGCACGGGAACGAGGACGCGCTCGATCCGCTGGTCGAAGTGATCCACGATCTGGTGGACGATCTCGACGAAAACGGTGGCGGCAAGATGCGCGCCGCGGCCCATGCGCTGTGCATGATGGCGCTGGGCGATGCCATGCTTGGCGCCCCGCTAACCCGCTCGCTTGAGCTTGAGCGGACTTCGGCCCGCGATACCGCCACGCAAATGCTTATCGATGCGGCGGTGAAGGCCGGGTTGGCGCCCGGTCAGGTATTCTAAACGTCAGGTATTCTAAACGTCAGGTATTCTAAGCTTCGGCGATCGGCTGAAGCCAGTCTGGCCGCCAGGCATCGGCAATATCTTCAACCCGCAAGTGATCGATGGCCAGTTCTAGCGCGGGATAGGCGGCGCGCTGGCGATCAGGCTTGCTGCTGGCCAGCGGCACCACCACCAGCCGGCGGTTGACCTTTTGCCGCCAGTTCATCCGCGCGGTGTTTTCCTGTCCGACGTAGCAGCCCTTGGTGAAGCTGACCCCGCCCAGTTCGGCCGCATTGCATTCCAGCCACAGCGTTTCGCCATCGCCCAGTTCGGCCCGCCCTTCGATCACGCCCAGCGCCAGGCGGTGGGCCAGCCATGCGGCATCCGCGCTGGCGCCTTCGGGCGCGCCCAGCCAGCGCTGGCCCAGCGCGGCAAGGCGCGGATCGGGGGATGGGCCGGTGCCGCTGTGCCAGTGGACCGCCACGGACGGATCGCGGGCAATCCCGATCTTGCGGCGCAGGCGGTACAGCGCCAGCCGCTTGGCCAGCGCATCCGCGTGGTCTGCTTCGCAGTCGATCAGCAGGTCGGTGCCGTCGGCCCAGATGATGAAATCGAACAGCGCCTTGCCTTGGGGCGAAAGCAGCGCCGCCCACACCGGCAGCGCGCCGGCAACGTCATTGGTGACCAGCCCTTGCAGGAATGCGCGCACGTCTTCGCCCGCTTCCAACGGGGTCAGGCGGATCACGGCGCGGCTGGTAAGCAAGGTGGCGTGCATTTTGGGTTCGGGCATGAGTGACAGATAGGGCGCCGCGGCCTTAAGGGAAAGGGATGAGCACACTTGCGAATCGCCTCACCATCCGCCGTCCCGATGATTGGCACGTTCACTTGCGCGATGGCGCCATCCTGACAGGCGTGGCGCCTTATACCGCGCGCCAGTTTGCCCGCGCCATCGTGATGCCCAACCTTTCGCCCCCGGCCACCACCGTGGCAGTGGTGGCGGACTATCGCGATCGGATCGTGGCCTCGCTGCCGGCGGGCAGTGATTTCACCCCGCTGATGACCTGTTACCTGACCGACGGGATCGATCCTGATGAGATCGCGCGCGGCCACGGTGCGGGCGTGTTTACCGCGGCCAAGCTTTATCCGGCCCACGCCACCACGGGTTCGGCCCACGGCGTGACCGATATTGCCAATATTCGCTCCGCGCTGGAACGCATGGCGCAGATCGGGATGCCGCTACTGGTTCATGGCGAGGTTACCAACCAGGATGTCGACATCTTCGACCGCGAGGCGGTGTTCATCGACCGGGTGCTGGCGCCGCTGGTGCGGGACCTGCCCGACCTGCGGATCGTGTTCGAACACATCACCACCGAGGAAGCGGCGCAGTTTGTGGCCGCTTCGGGCGCAAACATCGCCGCCACGATCACGCCGCAGCACTTGCACATCAATCGCAACGCGATGCTGGTGGGCGGGATCCGTCCGCATGCCTATTGCCTGCCGGTGGCGAAGCGCGAAAAGCACCGGCTAGCGCTGCGCAAGGCGGCCACATCGGGTTCGGCCAAGTTCTTCCTTGGCACCGATACCGCGCCGCACGCCCGCCATTTGAAGGAAGCGGCCTGCGGCTGCGCGGGGATTTTCAACGCGCCTTATGCGCTGGAAAGCTATGCCGCAGTGTTCGAAGAGGAAGGCGCGCTGGACCGGTTCGAAGCCTTTGCCAGCGAACATGGCCCGCGCTTCTATGGCTTGCCGCTGAACCAGGGTACGATCACGCTGGAACGCGCCGATGTGGCGGTGCCAGATGTGCTTGACGTCAATGGCACGGCAATCGTGCCGTTCCATGCCGGCGAAACGCTACCCTGGAAATTTGTGGGTTAGGAAATTTGTGGGTTAGGAAATTTGTTGGTCAGGAAATTTGTTGGTCAGGCTGGGGCTTTGCGCCGCTGTGCCAGCAAGTCCCACACGAACAGCGCGATCGCGGCCCAGATGATCGCAAAGCTGGCCAGTTGAAGCTGGTCCAGCGGCTTGTCGAACACGGTCACGCCCAGCACGAAGACCACCGTGGGCGAACTGAACTGGAGCATGCCCAGCACGCTGAAATCCATGCGCCGCGCCGCGATGGCGAACAGGAGCAACGGTACTGCGGTCAGCAATCCGGCCGAGGCGATCAGCAGGCTTAGCCGGGTATCATGGCCAAAGCTGGACCCAGCCGGCGATCCGCTGAACCAGATCGCGGCCAGCAGGGCCAAGGGCGCCAGCACCAGCGTTTCCACGGTCAGCCCCGGCACCGATCCCACCGGCACGATCTTGCGCACAAAGCCATAGGCCACCCAGCTGAGCGCCATCGCCAGACTGATCCCCAGCAGGCTGATCTCTTCCCAGCCCAGCAGCAGCACGCCCACGCCCGATAGCGCCACCGCGCTCCACTGCCGGGGGCTGAGCCGTTCTTTCAGGAACACCGTCCCGGCCAGAACTTGCAGCAGTGGGGCAACGTAATAGCCAAAGCTGGCCGCATAGACGTGCCCGGCCTGAATCGCATAGACATAGATCAGCCAGTTGGTGCCGATCAGTAGCGCGCTGATCACCAGCATCCGCAGCACTGCCCACGTGGTCAGCGCGGCGATCAGTTCGCCCGTCTGGCGGCGCACGGCAATGAACAGCAGGCAGAACGGCAGGGTGAACAGCACCCGCCAACTGACGAATTCGAACGCCGGCACCGCATGGACCAGGCGCAAGTATAGCGGCAGCAAGCCCCAGATCAGGTGCGCGCTCAGCGCAAAGGGCAGTCCGGAGCGGGGCGTTTCGGGGGGCGTGCTGTGCATGGCTGCGGGCTAGCGGGGGGCGGGGCGCTAGGCAAGCCGCCCCGGCCGAAAGGATTGCCGGGCGGGAACGGTGCGGCGCGCGCGCTTTACCCTTCGCGCAGGCCCACGCCGATCATGGCGCGCGGTTGTTCCATCTCGTTCGAGGCGACGGGATAGGCGCAGTAATCGGCGGCATAGTAGGCGCTGGGGCGATGGTTGCCTGACAGGCCCACCCCGCCAAACGGCGCCGCCGAGGATGCGCCGTTGGTGGGCCGGTTCCAGTTGATTACGCCCGCGCGGACGTTGGCCCAGAAGCGGTTGTATTCTTGCGGGGTGCCGCCAACCAGCGATGCCGACAGGCCGAACCGGGTGTTGTTGGCCTCGGCAATGGCTTCGTCGAAATCGTTGACTTGGATAATCTGCAGCAGCGGGCCGAACAGTTCGATATCGGGCCGTTCCCGGATCCCGGTAACGTCGATGATTGCGGGCGAAAGGAATGGCCGGTCATCGTGCGGGCGGACCAGATGCTTGATCGCCTTGCCGCCGTGGCTGAGCAAGTACAGGAAACTTTCGGTCAGCCCATCGGCGGCCTGGTTGTCGATCACCGGGCCCATGAACGGCACCGGTTCATCGAATGGCGCGCCGACGATGATCCGGTCTGCCAGGCGCTTCACTTCGTCAACCACCGCATCGTACATCGACGCTTTGATGATCAGGCGGCGGCCGGCGGTGCAGCGCTGCCCGGCCGATGTGAAGGCTGATTGGATGACCAGCGCCGCGGCATCGCTGACTTTGGGCGTGTCCCAGACCACGATCGGGTTGTTCCCGCCCATTTCCAGCGCCACGATCTTGTCGGGCCGGGCGGCCAGTTTGCGATTGATCGCAATTCCGGCGTGGGCGCTGCCGGTAAACAGCACGCCATCAATCCCGTCATGCCCGACCAGCGCCTGCCCTTCTTCGGGGCCGCCAATCAACAATTGGATGATGCCCGCCGAAATGCCCGCGCGGTGAAAGCATTGCACCAGCAGTTCGCCGGTGGCCGGGGTCTTTTCGCTGGGCTTGAAGACAATCGCGTTGCCCGCGATCAGCGCCGGCACGATATGCCCATTGGGTAGGTGCGCCGGGAAATTGTATGGCCCCAGCACGGCCATCACGCCGTGCGGTTTGTGGCGCAGCGCGGCGGTGCCTTGCAGCGCGTTGTCCAGCTTGCGCTGGGCGGTGCGTTCGGCATAGGCGCGGATCGAAATCTCCACCTTGCCCACTACGCTTTCCACTTCGGTGCGCGCTTCCCACAGCGGCTTGCCGGTTTCGCGGGCGATCAGCGTGGCCAGCTTTTCGCCGTCCTTGCGCACTTCGTTGGCGAACCGCCGCACCAGCTCGATCCGGTTGGCCAGCGGCTGTGCGGCCCAAGCCGGCCAGGCGCGGCGGGCCCGTTCGACCAGGTCGTCCACGTTGCCGCGCGCGCCGCGCCACAGTTCGGCGCCGGTGGCGGGTTCAAACGAAATGATCTCTGCCGTCGTCAACTGAAGTGTCCCGTCTGTTCAGGGTGCAGTCCGCGGGTCTCGTCGCGCAACAGCCGCAGGGCTATGGCAATGAAATCCTTGGCAATGCACAATGTATTCAGCCTTCATATCCGCTATCGGCGGGCGGGCCAAGCGCCGCGCCAAGCAAGCGGATTTGATCCACCATTGCGGTCAACGGGGACCAATCGTCGTGCTGGTCGATGGCGGACCAGATCGCTTCCACCGTTTCGATAATCAGCGATGGCGGACGCTGATCTGCCCAGAATGGATGGGCGTCCCCGGTGGGCGCGAAGGTTTTGAGCTGGTCGCCAAACGCGCCTGTCGCAGCGTTGGCGCCGAACCGGTGGCGGTGGAAAAAGGTGTCTGGCGCCATGCCGGTTTCGCGCATTTCGCGTTCTGCCGCGCCGATCAGGGCAAAATCGGTGTCAAACCCTTGTGAGGCCAGCCCCAGCCGCCAGAGGAACTGACGGGCCAGCGCGGCTTGGTACAGCGGGCCAAAGCGTTCCAGCGCGGCCACCAGCGGCGGGGCTTCGGCCAGTTGCCGAAGCGCAATGGCCAGCTGCCCGCAATTCCAGTGCAAGGCTTCGGGCTGGCGGCCAAAGGCGTAAAGCCCGGAATGGTCGAAATAGGCGGCGGTAAAGGCCGGGTCCCACGCGGGCAGCCAGCGCCATGGGCCATAGTCGAAGCTTTCGCCCGAAACGTTCATGTTGTCGGTGTTCAGCACCCCGTGAACGAACCCGGCGACCATCCACTGCGCGGCCAGCGTGGCCAGCCGTTCGACCACCTGATGCAGCAGGATTACCGCCGGTTCATCGCGCCCAGGGGCATCGGCTGGCGGGGGTGGGCCGGGGAACTGCGCCAGGCAATAATCGACCAACGCGACCATGTGATCGCGCTCTTGCAGGTAGGCCAGCCGCTGGAACGTGCCGATGCGGATATGCCCATGGCTAAGCCGGACCAGCACCGCCGATCGCGCCGGTGATGGTTCATCCTGCCGAAACAGGTCTTCGCCGGTTTCGATCACCGAAAAGGTCTTGCTGGTGTTGACCCCCAAGGCTTCGAGCATTTCGGTGGCCAGAATTTCGCGCACCGCGCCTTTCAGCGTCAGGCGGCCGTCGGCGGTGCGGCTGTAGGGGGTAATGCCCGAACCCTTGGTGCCAAGGTCCAGCAGCCGCCCCCCCGATTGCGGCCCGGCTTGCGGCGGGCCAGCATCGCGCAATTGCGCAAACAGAAAGCCGCGCCCATCGCCCAGTTCCGGGTTGTAAACGCGAAACTGGTGGCCGTGATATTTCAGCGCCAGCGGCCCGGGCAGGTTGCCGGGTAGGGGTTCGAACCGGGCAAAGTGGCGCACCCATTCAGCATCGCTGAGCTGATCCAGCCCAACGGCCTTGTCCCAGCGCCGGTTGCGAAAGCGCAATTCGGTGGCGGGGAAGGCGGCAGGCTCCACCGGCGCCGCCAGCCATGGGGCAAGGCTGGCGATCGGCGTGTCGGGCGTGTAGGGGGCGGCTTGCGGTTCTGCGCGCATCGGGCAATAGTGGCCGTGAACGGCGTGCTGCACAAGCCGTAACGCCGCCGGCCTTAACCCCAAGGATTGCGATCATTGCGATGACCGAATTTGCCGACCGTTTCTGGACCAGCCGGGACGGCCTCAAGCTGCACTACCGCGATTATGCCGGGCGCGGGGATCGTCCGGTGGTGGTGTGCCTGCCGGGGTTGACGCGCAATGCCCGCGATTTCGAACATGTCGCCAGCCGGATCGCGGGTGAATGGCGGGTGATTTGCCCCGAACTGCGCGGCCGCGGCGATAGCGCCTATGCCAAGGATCCGGCCAGCTACAACCCGATCCAGTACGCCGAAGACCTCGAAGCGCTGTTCGAAGAAGCCGGGATTGGCCGGATCGTGGCATTCGGCACTTCGCTGGGCGGCTTGCTGACGATGATCATGGCGCTGACCAAGCCCGAGCGGTTGGCCGGGGTGCTGCTGAACGACATTGGCCCCCAGATCGAAGCCGATGGGCTGGAGCGGATTCGCGGCTACGTTGGGCAGGGGCGCAGCTTTGAAACCTGGATGCATGCTGCGCGCGCGCTTGAGGAAACGCAGGCAAGTGCCTTTCCTGATTATGAAATCACCGATTGGCTAGCGATGGCCAAGCGCTGCATGGTGGTGGGCAGCAACGGCCGCATCGTGTTCGATTACGACATGAAGATTGCGGAGCCATTGGCCCAGCCGGACGGCGAATCCGGGGTTGATTTGTGGCCGGCGCTTGATGGGCTGAAGGGCAAGCCCGCGCTGCTGTTGCGCGGTGAATTGTCAGATGTGCTATCCGCCGCCACCCATCGCAAAATGGCCGAAATCCTGCCTGATAGCGATGCGGTTACCGTGCCGCGCGTGGGCCATGCGCCAATGCTGGATGAGCCGGCGGCGGTGGCTGCGATCGATCGCCTGCTGGCGCGGCTGGGATGAGCGGCCGGGACAACTTGGCCGGGTTTGCCTGGGCCGGTTCTCCGTTCACCCCAGCTTAACGGGCGTATCGGCAGGGAAAGGCGCTTCACTGGGGGGAAAGCCCCAGACAGGCGTTGAAAAGGCCAGTCCATTCGCTAAACACTCCATTCGCTAAACACCCAGCAACACCCTAACCCGCGCGCAAAAGGCACCACCCTTGGCCCTGTCTCCCAACTCACCGTCTCCCAAGTCACCGATGAACCCCAACGATCGCGACGCCGCTGCGCAGGACGGCTTCCTGCGCGAAGTGGACGATGCCCTGCGGCAGGACGATCTGCTGCGTTTGACCCAGCGCTATGGCAAGGCTGTGGCCGGGGTGATCATCGCCGGTTTGCTGGGGCTGGCGGGTTATCTTTACTGGGATCATTCGCGCAATCAGGCCGCTGCCGAACTGTCCGAACGCACTATTCTGGCGCTTGATCGGCTGGGTTCGGGCGGGGTTGCGGCCGATGCCGCCGCGCGCGATCTTGAACCGCTGATGAAAGATGGCAGCGCCGGCAGCCGCGCCAACGCTGCGATGCTGCATGCCGCGATCCTGCAGGAACAGGGCAAGGGCGATCAGGCCGCGAAGGAATTTGCCGCACTGGCCGCTGATGCCAGCGCACCGCAGCCGTTGCGCGATTTTGCCCTGCTGCGCGCCGTCACGCTCGATTTCGACAAGCTGGCTCCCGCTGATGCGATCGCCCGGCTGAAGCCGCTGGCGATCCCGGGCAATCCGTGGTTCGGCAGCGCCGGCGAAATGACCGCGATCGCGTATCTCAAGCTGAACCAAACCGACAAGGCCGGCCCGCTGCTGGCCGCGATCGGCAAGGATGACAAGGTGACCAAGTCGATCCGGGCCCGCGCGCGCCAGCTGGCGGGTCAGCTTGGCTATGATGCCGGGGTCGATATGGCCCAAATCGAGGCCGCCGCGAACAGCGCGCCGGCCCAGGCCGCCGCACCGGCTGCCACGCCTGCCAAGCAGTAAGGACAACTCCATGTCGTCGATCCCGTTCTCTCGCCGTTTCGCTGCACCCGTGGCGCTGGCTCTCGTAATTGGCCTGTCTGGCTGCGGCGCGTTCGGGGGCAAGGGCAAGCCTTCCACCCCGACCGTGGGCAATCGCGTGGCGATCCTCTCGCGGGTGGAAGCCGGCGCGAAAGTTGATCCCGATCTTGCCAGCGTTGCAGTGGTGGTGCCCCCGGCAACGGCAAATGCCGATTGGCCGCAGGCTGGCGGCACGCCCGGCAAGGCTTATGGCAATCTGGCCATCGCCGCCAACCCGCAGCGCGCGTGGAGCGTGAAGGTGCCGGGTTCCTCGAAAACCCAGCGCCTTGCCGCTGCGCCGGTGATCGGCGGCGGGCAGCTGTTCGTGATGGACACGCAGGGCGTGGTTCATGCGTTCGATGCCGCCAGCGGCGCGCAGCGCTGGACCCACAGCTTCGAAATCAAGGGCGATGGCTCAAGCTCGGTTTATGGCGGCGGGGCGGCCTATTCTGATGGCCGGGTCTATGTCACCACCGGGATCGGCGAAGTGGCCGTGCTGGATGCCACGAACGGCAGCCAGATCTGGAAGGTCAAGCCCGCCGGTCCGCTGCGCGGTTCGCCCACGGTGGCGTTCAACGCGGTGTTCGTGATGACGCAGGATAACCAGATCTTCTCGCTCGATGCCGCGGACGGCGCCCAATTGTGGCACCAGACCGCAGCCACCGGGCAAGCCGGCGTGTTTGGCGTGGCCGCACCCGCGGCTGGGCAGGGCACGGTGATCTCGGGCTTTTCGACCGGCGAACTGGTGGCCTATCGCTATGAAAATGGCCGTCAGCTGTGGAACGATGCCTTGGCGCGCACCTCGCTTTCGACCACGGTTGGCGTGCTGACCGATATCGACGCCGATCCGATCATCGATCGTGGCCGGGTGTTCGCGCTGGGGCAGGGCGGGCGCATGGCCGCTTATGAACTGGTTACCGGGCAGCGCATCTGGGAACTCAACCTGGCGGGGATTTCCACCCCGGCCGTGGCGGGAGACTGGATCTTCACGCTGACCGATGATGCCAAGCTGCTCTGCATCTCGCGCGCCAACGGGCACGTCCGCTGGATGACCCAGCTGCCCCGGTTCAAGAACGAACACAAAAAGAAGAACCCGATCTTCTGGTCGGGCCCGGTTCTGGCGGGTGAACGGCTGTGGTTCGTCAATTCGCTGGGCGAAGTCCGGTCGGCTGGCATTGCTGATGGCCAGACGGAATTGACCGCCGATCTGAAGGCGCCGATCACGCTGGCGCCGGTTGTTGCCGGCGGCATCCTCTACGTACTGGACGACAGCGGGCGGATTACCACGTTTCGTTAAGCGGGGATCGTGCCCACGCCCTGTTCCCGGTGACGGGCAGGGGCGCGGGAATGATCGTGCGGTGCGTTAAACCGGGGTTCCCTCGTCCGCTGCGTAGACGCGAATATCGCGCCCGGTCAGGCCCAGCGCGGCGCGTTCTTCGGCCCACACGGCCATATGCGGGGCCTTGAAGTGCGTGGCCAGCTGTTCGCGCGAAGCCCAGACTTCGCTGACCCGGATCAGGCCGGGGTCCAGCACATCTTCGGCGTAATTGTATTCGATGCAGCCATCTTCCGCGCGGGTGGCCTGCATCACTTTGCGCATCAGCGGGCGGGCTTCGGCCATGCGCTCGGCAGGAATGCGGAACTGGCCGATCACGATGATCGCCATCACATCGCGCTTTCGTAAATGCGGGAAATATCGCCGCCCCATTCGCCGTGGAACCGGTCAAGCAGGCGCTGCGCCGGAACTTTGCCCGAGCGCACGATTTCCTCCAGCGGGGCCAGGAACCCGGTTTCGTTTTCGCCCACCGCGTTCAGGCGGCCGCGCGCGCGCAGGCC
Organism: Pseudomonadota bacterium; assembly: GCA_046050825.1. GTDB lineage: Bacteria > Pseudomonadota > Alphaproteobacteria > Sphingomonadales > Sphingomonadaceae > Novosphingobium. Next base: position 8,388 of record JBJOPJ010000007.1, on the reverse strand, counting down.
GGAACGGGCGATATCCAGCACTTCGCCGGCGATGTCCTTAAGCTTGCCGCCGCCCGGCAGCGGGGCATCCAGCCCCAGCTTGGGGACGGACGAGCGCAGCCGTTCGCGGCCGTCCATGTCCCAGTCCTTGACCAGATCCCACGCCGCATCCAGCGCGCCCTGATCGTAGAGCAGGCCCACCCAGAACGCCGGCAGCGCGCAAATCTGGTCCCATGGGCCGCCATCGGCGCCGCGCATTTCCAGAAAGCTTTTCAGCCGCACTTCGGGGAAGGCGGTGGACATGTGGTCCTGCCAGTCGGTTTCAGTGGGCAGTTCGCCGGGCAGGGCGGGCAGCTTGCCGGCCAGAAAATCGCGGAAGCTTTGCCCGGCAGCATCAATGTATTTGCCGTCGCGGAACACGAAATACATCGGCACATCCAGCATGTATTCGGCGTAGCGTTCGTAGCCGAACCCTTCGTCGAACACGAACGGCAGCATCCCGGTGCGCGCCGGGTCGGTATCCGACCAGATGTGGCTGCGATACGAAAGGAAGCCGTTGGGCTTGCCCTCGGTGAACGGGGAATTGGCAAACAGCGCCGTGGCCAGCGGTTGCAGCGCCAGGCTGGTGCGGAATTTCTGCACCATGTCGGCTTCGCTGCCATAGTCCAGGTTGACCTGCACCGTGCACGTGCGCAGCATCATGTCCAGCCCCATGGTGCCCACGCGCGGCATATGGCGCAGCATGATCGCATAGCGGCCCTTGGGCATGATCGGCAGGTCTTCGCGGCGCTTGTCGGGCCACATTCCCAGCCCCATGAAGCCCAAGCCAAAGCGTTCGCCAATGGCGCGCACCTGATCGAGGTGGCGGTTGGTTTCATCGCACGTCTGGTGCAGGTTTTCGAGCGGCGCCCCTGACAGTTCCAGCTGGCCGGCCGGTTCCAGGCTGACGGTGCCATCGCTGCCCGCCATGGCGATCACGTGGCCGCCTTCCTCGATTTCGGTCCAGCCGAAGTCTTTCAGCGCCAGCAGCAGGTCGCGGATGCCGCCGGGTTCGTCATACGACGGGGCGTGATGGTCCTTGCGCGAAAAGACCTGCTTTTCGTGCTCGGTGCCAATCCGCCACTGTGCGCGGGGCTTCTCTCCCTTGATCATCGGCGCGATCAGCTGGTCGCGGCTTTCGATCACCGGATCGTTGCGATCCGAAACCTGTCTCGTGCTCATGTCGCGGAGATAGGTGGCTGGCGATTGTTGCGCCAGCATTAAATTACCAATCGCCCGATACGCCCATCCACAGCGCGGTGGCGGCGATGGCCGCTGTCTCGCCCCGCAAAATCCGTGGGCCCAGGGTGATCGGCCGGGCCTGGGACAGTGCGCGCACGGCGGCGCGCTCGGCCGCGTCGAAGCCGCCTTCGGGGCCGATCAGCACGGCGGCGGGGCCAGTGTGCGCGGCAAAGGCCCCCTGCGCCGGATCGCCGCCTTCCTCATCCGCGAAGAACAGCGCGCGGCCGGCCTCCCAGCCGCGCAGCATGGCGTCCAGCTTGATCGGTTCGGCCAGTTCGGGCAGCGCGGTGCGGGCGCATTGTTCGGCGGCTTCGGTCAGGATCGCGCGGGCGCGGTCCAGGTTGAGTTTGTCCGCCACGCAGCGCCGGGTGATCACCGGCTGGATCCGCGCCGCGCCCAGTTCGCAGGCTTTTTCCAGCACGATGTCAAAGCGATCCTTCTTGAGCAGCGCGGCGCACAGCGTGAAGTCTGGCACGGCTTCGCGCGGGCGCAGCAGGGTTTCGGCCACCAGCGCCACGTCGCGCTTGCCGGCGCTGGTCACACGGGCGGCCCATTCGCCGGTCTGATCGTCGCACAGGATCACCGCATCGCCTTCGCCCACGCGCATTACGCGGCCCAGGTAATGCGCCTGCTGTCCTTCGATCAGGACCGGCGCGCCCACGCTTAACGCAGTGGGAACGAACAGGCGGGGGGCGCTTTTGGGCGGCCATGCGGGTGTTGCGGGCATCGCCCACCCTTAATGCGACAGTGACCGGTTCGGAAAGGGGGCGCGGATTATTTCACCAGCAAGCCGTACGTGATCGTGAAGGATGGAAAGTTGGGCGAAGTGCCGCTGCTGAACGTGCCGGCCGGTTTGACCCGCACATTGGTGATGGCGATATCGCCCTGCTGGGCATCGGCGGTGGGAGTGTATGTCCAGCTGGCGCCGGAATCGTTGGAAAAATCCAGCCCATCGGTGGTGCTGGCCAGCGCGGTGTAAGTATAGCTTAGCCCGGATGAGGTGGTGCCTTGGGCAAAGTTCACCGGCCCGCCGCCAGCGGTGCCGATATCGCCCAGGTAGAATTTGGTGTTGGTGGGGATGGCCACGGAAAACACGGTCGAATTGGCATCCGGGCTGCCCGGCCCGGAGTTGGTCATGTTGGCGCTGACTTTGATCACCGCATTGGGAATGGCTTTGAAATTGCTGGAATTGACGCCGTCCGATTGGACGACGTTGGTCAGCGCGGCAGTGGGAATCGGCAGCGGGTCAAGGCCCAGCGCATAATAGCCGGTTTGCGGATCGCTGATCGAAAAGGCGACGCTGCCGGTGCCGGCATAGCTGGTGGTGGCCAGCGCGGCGAACGTCCCGCTGGTCGCGCTGCGCGACAATAGCGACAGCCGCTGCCCGGTGGTGGCGGTTACGCCCAGATCGGCCAGCTTGACGGTCAGCGTGATCGAACCGGTCCCGGTGCCGGTGCGGTTGAGGAACCAGACGCGCTGCGACCGCGATTTGTAGCCGGTCGGCACGTCGGCAGTGGTGCTGCCGGTGGCGGGGGAGAGGGCGGGCAATCCGGCCAGCACATAATTGCCGGCGGCCAGAAAGCTGCCATTGGCGATGGTCAGGCCGGCCGAAGTGCCGGTGGCCAGCGATCCATCGCTTTCCTGCCCGATTCCGCCCACGTGATAGTTATAGCCCGCGGTGTTGGTATAGCGATTGGCGGTGCCCGCGCCGCCGGGGTTGGCGTGCTTGGCGGCCAGATAGGACTGGATGATGTTTCGCTCCGCCGTTTTCAACTTGCGCGCATAGACAATGAATTCGGATATGACGCCTGAGTGAAACTGGATGCTGCCAGCATAACCGGTGGCCAAATAGAATGTATGCCCAGCCGGCTTTGCGTATGTGGATGAACTGCTTCCCGCAGCGCTCACCAAATTCACGCCGTCTCGTGCGATAAATTGCTGGCCTGTCGTGCTGGACGACAAATTATATACGTATTTTTTATTAGTAGTAGAACTATTTCCAGGCCAACTTGCGGTAACTCTTGTTCCGTGGTCCCAGTATATATTGTTATCACTAAATGGGACATGGGCGGAGATGCGACCAACGGGATTGCTTGTTGGCGCGCCGTGGAAAAAAAGGAATTGGCCTTGCACCGCCCGGGTTGTGGCCACGATGAAATGGTCGCTGTCTGTAACCGTGACGCCGCTGGCAAATACGCCGCCTACAACTTCCAGCATATTAGATATGCCATCGAACGATACGCCGCTACCGGCGCTATAGGTTGGGTAACTGTGGGTCGTGGTGCCATAGCTGGTGCCTTCGCCAGCGGTGAACGCATTGGGGCTTTTGTCTTTCCACGCCGTTACCTGTGCGCCGCCCGTCGGATTGGTGCCGCCGCCATTGCCGGTATCGGTGCCGCTTACGTCCAGCCCGTCCAGCCACAAACGCAGGCTGGACTGGATATCATGCGGGGCATCAGCCTGCGCTGCTTCCGGGATCGCCGCTGCGCACAACATGGCGGCGAACCCCAAGGCGCGAGTTCGGGAAACGGCGGAACAGGTCATGGACAGTTTCTATTCGAGTGATGGTTAATGAATGGCTTACGTTTGGGCAGCCTGCAATTATTCCTCGCTTCCCCGCCACGGCTTGGGATGACGGCGGCAATCTGGTCGGGTAAGGCCGCCCGATGCAGGATAGGCCGATGCAGGATAGCGCCCCAGAAATCGTCCCCGATACGCAGCACCGAGGCTTCGTGGCCCGATTGCCGCGCCCGCTGCGCGATTATGCGCTGCTGGCCCGGTTCGATCGGCCGATCGGCTGGTGGCTGCTGTTCTGGCCCTGCGCGTGGGGTGTGTTGCTGGCGGGCGGGGAAGCGCGGTGGGATGTGCTGGCGTGGCTGCTGCTGGGTTCGATCGCGATGCGTGGGGCAGGGTGCGTTTATAACGATATCGTCGATGCCAAGCTGGATGCGCGCGTTGCCCGCACCGCGGCCCGGCCAGTGGCCAGTGGCGCCATCAGCAAGCGCGCCGCGTGGGTCTGGCTGGCGCTGCTCTGCCTCGTCGGGCTGGGCGTGCTGGTGCAGTTGCGGCCCGCAGCGCAAGCCACGGCGCTGGGCAGCTTGGCGCTGGTGGCAGCTTATCCCTTCATGAAGCGGATTACCGGCTTTCCGCAAGGCTGGCTGGGCTTGGTGTTCACTTGGGGCGTGCCGGTTGGCTGGATTGCGCTGCGCTCTGATCGGCTGGAGGTGATGGCGGCGCTTTATGTCGGCGCGGTGCTGTGGTGCATCGGTTACGATACCATCTATGCCTGTCAGGACCGCGAGGACGACGCGCTGGTTGGGATCGGTTCGTCGGCTTTGGCGCTGGGCCGCCATGTCCGAACCGGGGTTATGGCGTTCTATGCCGGGGCGGCGGCGTGCTGGGCGCTGGCGATCTGGTTGCTGCGCCCGGATGGCGTGGCGCTGCTCGCGCTGCTGCCGGTGACCGTGCATCTGGCGTGGCAGGCGCTGACGCTGCGGGCGGATGATGGCGCCAACGCTTTGGCGCGGTTCCGTTCAAACCGCACCGCCGGGCTGCTGCTGGCCTTGGCGTGCTGGGTGGTTGGCAATGCGTAAACTGGGGTTGCTGCCCGCGGCGCTGGCACTGGCGCTCGCGGGGTGCCAGAGCGTGCCGATCGCCGAACAGGACTTGGTCGCCGTGGGCGCCGAACCATTCTGGTCGGTCGAAGTGTCCCCCGCCGAGTTGACGTATGCCACCCCCGCGAACCTGCTGGGGATCAGTGTTCCGGCTGTCCGCAAGGCCGATCCAGCGGGCATAACATGGACCGCGCAACTGGCCGGCCAGCCATTCACATTGCGGGTTGAGCCGGGCGCTTGCCGCGATGGAATGTCGAATACGCGCTATCCTTATACGGCGATATTGACCATCGGCGGGGCTGTCCGCCGCGGTTGCGCGCGCAATGGGCCAGAGCGCGATCGCTAGCCATAGTGGCCGACAACACTGTGTGAAATTCTATAATAAGCAATATATGTCAGCGGCTTATTATTATAATGCATGATTCGACTTGAAGATAAAATAACCTCAAGTTAGCTTGAGATCAGCCGTTTTTCGATCAAGGCTGACTGCTGATGGACCGTAATGATGTTTTGCCAATCGGCGAATTGGCCCGGCGCACCGGCCTGGCAGTTTCGGCTATCCGGTTTTACGAAGACAAGGGTTTGGTGCAATCGCTGCGCACCCAGGGCAACCAGCGGCGCTTCCTGCGGTCTGATATTCGCCGGCTCAGCTTTATCCTGATCGCGCAGAAGCTGGGGCTGGGGCTGCAAGAAATCGAAGCGGAACTTTCCAACCTGCCGCAAGGCCGCACCCCAACGTTGGCTGATTGGCAAAGGCTGAGCCGTTCGATGCGCAGCCAGGTTGACGCGCGGATCGCGCTGCTGTCGCGCACGCGGGCCAAGCTGGATGAATGCATCGGGTGCGGCTGCCTCAGCCTGGATCGCTGCCGGCTGTATAACAAGGACGATCGCGCCGGCGCGGCCGGTGCATCGGGCCCCCGGTTCGTGCTGGGTTAGGCCTGGCCGGGTTAGGGCGGCTATTCCGCCGCGAGCAATTTTTCCGCCGCGCTCAAATCAACGCTGACCAGCCGGCTGACCCCGCGTTCCACCATGGTCACCCCGAACAGGCGGTGCATCCGGCTCATCGTGACCGCGTTGTGGGTGACGATCAGATAGCGGGTATCGGTTTCCTGCGTCATCGCTTCCAGCAAGTCGCAGAAGCGTTCGATATTGGCATCGTCCAGCGGCGCATCGACTTCGTCCAGCACGCAGATCGGCGCCGGGTTGGTCAGGAACAGCGCAAAAATCAGCGCTACGGCCGTCAGGGCCTGTTCGCCGCCGGATAGCAGGGTCAGCGATTGCAGGCGCTTGCCCGGCGGCTGGGCATAGATTTCAAGCCCGGCTTCCAGCGGATCATCGGAATCGACCAGGGCAAGATGGGCCTGCCCGCCTTCGAACAGCCGCGTGAACAGCCGGCGGAAATGGCCATCGACCGCTTCGAATGCCGCGCGCAGACGTTCGCGGCCCTCGCGGTTGAGGTTGCCAATCGAACCGCGCAGGCGGTTGACGGCCTCTGCCAGTTCGGCCTGTTCGGTAATGCTGGCGCCGTGGCGCTCCTCGGCGCTGGCCAGCTCGTCTGCGGCCACCAGATTGACCGGGCCGATCCGTTCACGTTCGGCCAGCAGCTTGTCATGATCGGCTGATTCTTGCGCCGCAGCGGCCACCTCGTCGGCGGTAAATTCGAAGCGCTGGGGCAACAGCGGCGGCGGGCATTGGAACCGCTCACCCGAAATCCCCGCCATTTCGGCGCGGCGGGCTTCCTCGTTTTCGGCCCGCGCGGCGGCTCCGGCACGGCCTTCGCGGGCGCTGGCCAAAGCCTCGTTGGCTTGCGCGAACCGGGCTTCGCTGGTCCGCGCAGCCTCGCTGGTTGCGGCCACGCGGGTTTCGGCCGCGGCAAGCTCGCCGGCCAGCCGCGTGCGGACCGCATCGCCCGCTTCGATTTCGCGCATCAGGCTGGCCGGCTTGGCGGCGACGATGGCGCGTTCTTCCTCGATTTCTTCGAACCGGCGCGACATTTGGGCCAGACGGCTGGCGGCATCACCGGCCCGCGCCTGCCAGCTTTTGATATCGGTGCGCTGCACGTTGGTGCGTTCGCGCGCAACGGCCAGCGCCTGATCGTGTGCGGCCAGCGCGGCGGTGGCTGATTGCAGCCCCTGCCGGGCCGCATCGTGGCGGGCCTGCGCCGCGGCCAGCTGGGTGCGGCCAGTTGCCGGGTCCGGCAATTCCCGGCGCTTGGCCTCTGCCGTATTGCGTTCGGCCTCAGCTTGGCGAACTTGTTCGGCCAGCTCGGTGGCCGTGGCCGCCAGTTCGGCGCGGCGCGTTTCCAGCCGGGCTTTGGCGGCTTCGGCTTGATCCAGCGCGCGCAGCGCCGCGCGTTCGGCTTCGGCGGCGTTGGCCACCGACCGTTCCGATGCGATCACGGCCAGTTGCAAAGTGGCCAGTTCGGACTGGACCGCGCTTTGCGCGCCCTCGGCGGTTTCAACCGCCGCTTGCAATGGCGGTAGGGTGCTTTCCAGCGCGGCAAGGCGGTTTTCCGCCTCCAGCCGGGCCGCTTCGGCCGCCCCTTCGCCGCGCGCGACAAACCCATCCCAGCGCCGGATGCGCCCCGCGCGCGTGACCAGCCATTCGCCCGGACCAAGCGGGCGGCCATCGTCGGTTTCCGCAAAATGGACCAGCGCCAGCCGCGCCGCCAGTTGGGGCGGGCATACCGGCACGTGCTGGGCCAGACTGTCCTTGACCGCCGCCGGCATGGCCGCCCCGGTCCAGAAGCGGCCATCCTCGTCCGCTGGTGCGGCGCCAAGCGGGGCCTTGGCATCGCGCCCCAGCACCGCGGCCAGCGCGCGTTCATACCCCGGCGCGGCGCGCAGCTGGTCCAGCGCCAGCGGCAGGCCATGCTTGCCGCCGGCCTGCTTGGCGCGGGCATCCCGATCGCGCACCAGGGCTGCGTGCTCCCGCTCAATCCCGGCCAGTTCCGCCTTGGCCGATGATAGCGCGCTGGACGCGACATCGCGCGCGGCCTGCAATTCGGCCTTGCGGGTCTGCTGCGTTTCAAGCGCGGTGCGGGCTTCGCCCAATGCTGCGGTGGCCGCAGCGCGCGCAGTTTCGGCGGCGGCCAGCGCCGCTGCAGGATCCCCTTCGCGGCCCAGCGCTTCGGCCAGTTCGGCCTGCCGCCGGGTTTCCGTTGCCAGCCGGTCCAGCCGGTGTTGCGCGGCGGCCAGCGCGGCATCGGCCACGCGCCACTCGGCTTCGACCCCGGCTTGCGCCGCGGTGGCATTGGCCAGCGCGATTTCGGCTTGGCGCAAGCTGCGATCGGCATCCTCCAGCGCGGCGGCCATCGCGGGGCGGCGCTGTTCGTCAGCGGCCAGCGCGGCCTCGCCATCGGCCAGCTCGCGTTCCAGCCGGGCCAGCGCTTCGGCGGCATCGCGGGTCAAGCGATCGGCATCGCCGCGATCTTCTTCAAGCCGCTGGTGCTGGCGTTCAAGGTCTTTGAGCCGTTGTTCCGCCGCTTCGAGCTGGGTGGTCAGCGCGGCCATCA
>JBJOPJ010000006.1:0-34543 GCA_046050825.1 Pseudomonadota bacterium | reverse complement strand
CTGGAACTGCTGAAATGCGAAATGCTGCTGGACGAGGCCAAGATCGGATCGACTTTGGTGTGCTATGGCTCGGCGCGGATTCCGTCGCCCGATGCGGCGGCCGAACTGGTGGCCAACGCCCCGCCCGAAGGCAAGGCCGTGGCGCAGCGGCTAGCCGCCAAGGCCAAGTATTATGAAGAAGCGCGACGGCTGGCGCACATCGCCAGCAGCTGCGCGATCGTGGAAAAGGACATGCGCCAGTTCGTGGTCTGCTCGGGTGGCGGCCCGTCGATCATGGAGGCGGCCAATCGCGGCGCGGCAGAGGCTGGGGCCGAAACCATCGGTCTGAACATCGTTTTGCCGCACGAGCAGGCGCCCAACCCCTATGTTACGCCGCGGCTGGCGTTCCAGTTCCACTATTTTGCGCTGCGCAAGATGCACTTCCTGCTGCGGGCCAAGGCCGTGGCCGTGTTTCCCGGCGGGTTTGGCACGCTGGACGAATTCCTGGAGCTGCTGACCCTGATCCAGACCGGAAAGATGAAGCCAATCCCGATCCTGCTGTTCGGGCGCGAGTTCTGGAACCGGGTGCTGAACTTCGAGGCGCTGGCCGAGGAAGGCGTGGTCAACCCCGCCGATCTTGCGCTGTTTCACTGGGTTGAGACCGCCGAAGAGGCGTGGGCCAAAGTGGTCGCGTTTTACGATTTGGATTAATCTGCCCAATTGCTCAGCCGCGCGCTTCGGTGTGCCCCAGCGGCCCCGCGCCGCCGCCAAGGCCGGGCGCGGCGCGCAGTGCGGAGCGCACGAACAGCCGCCCGCGATCGACCGCTTCGGCCAGCGGCAGGCCCTTGCCCAGATAAGTCGCGATCGCGCTGGACAGTGTGCAGCCGGTGCCGTGGGTGTGGCGGGTGTGAATGCGGGTTCCGGCCATGGCGTGCGGCGCCTGGCCGGGGATAACCAGCACGTCCTCTACCCGCTCGCCTTCGGCATCGCCGCCTTTGGCCAGATAGGCGATGCCGCGCCCGGTCATACCCTCATGCCCGCCCAGCGCGGCCAATTCCCGTACGTTGGGGGTGGTCAGCGTGGCCAGCTGCATCAACCGTTCGAACGCCGCGATCGTGGCCGCATCGGCCAGCGCCGCGCCGCTGGTGGCGATCATCACCGGATCAAACACCACCGGCACGGATAGCGCCTCCAGCCGGGCGGCGACAACCGCGGCGATTTCGGGCGAACCGAGCATCCCGATCTTGATCGCATCCACCCCGATATCGCTGACGCAAGCATCGATCTGCGCGCCTACCATGGCCGGGCTGGCGGCTTCGACCAGCGTCACGCCCAGCGTGTTTTGCGCGGTCAGCACGGTAATCGCGGTCATCGCATAGCCGCCCAGCACCGTGATCGTCTTGGTATCGGCCTGGATGCCCGCGCCGCCGGAACTGTCGGACCCGGCGATGGACAGGATGCGGGGCAGGGCCATCACCCCTTGAACTTGCGGATCGAGGACGGCGGATATTGGGCGTGCAAGGGCTGGGCGCGCGTGGGCCGGTCAAGCAATTCACCGCCGCAGTTGGGGCAGACTTCATCCAGCGCATCGGCGCATTGGGTGCAGAAGGTGCATTCGAACGAGCAGATGAACGCGCCCGGCAGGTCGGCCGGCAGATCGCTGCCGCACTGTTCGCAATCGGGGCGCATCTCAAGCATTGGCGGCATCCTTCACGGCAGCGCAAATCGCATCGACGAGCTGTTCGACTTCGGCGGCATCATCGCCTTCGGCCATCACGCGGATCACCGGTTCGGTCCCCGACGGGCGGATGACCAGCCGGCCCCGGCCAGCCAGCTGGGCTTCGGCGGCGGCGATCACCGCCTGCACTTGCGGATCGTCCAGCGGCTGGCCACCGGCAAAGCGCACGTTCTTCAGCAATTGCGGCACGGGATCGAACAGGTGCATCAGTTGGCTGGCGCGCTTGCCCGATTTGACGAGCGCGGCCAGCACCTGCAGCGCGGCAACGGTGCCATCACCCGTGGTGCCGTGATCCAGCAGGATGATGTGGCCCGATTGCTCGCCGCCCACGTTGTAGCCCCCGGCCTTCATCCCTTCGAGGACATGGCGATCGCCCACTTTGGTGCGGATCAGGTCCAGCCCCTGTTCGGCCAGATAGCGTTCGAGGCCCAGGTTCGACATCACGGTGGCCACCACCCCGCCGCCGCGCAATTGCCCGCGCGCGGCCAGTTGGGTGCCGATCAGCGCCATCAACTGATCACCATCAACGGTCTGGCCCTGTTCATCGACGACGATCAGCCGGTCGGCATCGCCATCCAGCGCAATCCCGATATCAGCGCCGCTGGCAACCACGGTTTCCTTGACCAGATCGAGGTGGGTGGAGCCGCAGCGGTCGTTGATGTTGGTGCCGTTGGGGTTGACCCCCACGGTCACCACTTCGGCGCCCAGCTCCCAGATCGCGGCGGGCGCAACCTGATAGGCTGCGCCATTGGCGCAATCGACCACGATCTTGAGGCCATCCAGGCGGACGTCATCGGGCAGCGAGCTTTTGACCGCGTGGATATAGCGGCCGCGGGCATCGTCGATCCGCCGGGCGCGGCCGATCAGCGGCGATGGGGCCAGCGGCAGGTCCTGGCTGAGCATGGCTTCGATCGCCAATTCGTCCTCGTCAGACAGCTTGAAGCCATCCGGGCCGAACAGTTTGATCCCGTTATCTTCGTAAGGGTTGTGGCTGGCCGAAATCATCACACCCACATCGGCGCGCAGTTCGCGGGTCAGCAGGGCAACGGCGGGCGTGGGCATCGGCCCCAGCAGCACCACGTCCATGCCCACGCTGGTAAACCCGGCCACCAGCGCATTTTCGAGCATATAGCCCGACAGGCGGGTATCCTTGCCGATCACCACGCGGTGGCGGTGCTGGCCGCGCAAAAACCGGGTTCCGGCCGCCTGCCCGACTTTCATCGCGATCGCCGCTGTCATCACGCCCGCGTTGGTCTTGCCTCGGATCCCATCGGTGCCGAAATATTGCCGTGCCATTGCCTCGCTCGCCGCCCGTGTCTGCTGGTGAATGCGTGTTTGCTGGTGAATTGCTATGTCGCAGCGGGCCGCTAATGTCACGCCTGCAAAGCAAGCCTGCGGGGAGCATTCATGACGGCCAGTTCAAGCACCGACACCGGTGCACACGACATCATTCCCGAAATCCACGTGCCGACCGCGCTGACGCTGGGCGCGCTGGCGGCGGGGCTGGCGGCGGGGCTGGTGCTGGGCGGGGGCGATGCGGCAGGCGTGATCGCGCCGCTGCTGGACAAAGTGGGCAGCCTGTGGCTGCGCGCCCTGCAGGCCACGATCGTGCCGCTGGTGGTTTCGCTGCTGGTGATCGGGGTGGTGCAAACCGTGGCCGCCGCCAACGCCGGGGCGCTGGCCCGGCGCACGCTGCTGATGATCTTCAGCCTGCTGGCCGCCGCCACGGCGATGGCGGCACTGGTCATGCCGCTGCTGCTGAACCTGTTTCCGATTCCCGCCGAAGCCGCCAGCGCGCTGCTCGCCGCGCATGACGGAACCGGACCGGTGCCTTCGCTGCTGGATTTCTTCGATTCCCTGGTGCCGTCGAACGTGCTGGCGGCGGCGGCGGCCGATGCCATGCTGCCGCTGATCCTGTTCACGGCCGCCTTTGCGCTGGCCATCACCCGGCTGGCCGCACCGCTGCGCAAGGTGATGTTCGATTTCTTTGGCGCGGTTGCCGGGGCGATGATGGTGGTGATCGGCTGGGTGCTGAAAATCGCGCCGGTGGGGGTGTTTGCGCTGGCATTTTCGGTTGCGGCCAAAAGCGGCAGCGCCGCGATCGCCGCGCTGGGGCATTATATCCTGCTGGTTACTGCGGTTGGCTCGGTGGTGCTGCTGGGCGCCTATGTGCTGGCGGCGCTGGGCGCGCGACTGCCACTGGCTGAATTTGCGCGGCGGGTGCTGCCGGCGCAGTCGTTGGCCTTGTCCACCCAGTCGTCGCTGGCGTGCCTGCCCGCGATGCTGGAAGCCAGCCGCGCGTTGAAGGTTCGCCCCAGCACTGCCGAACTGGTGCTGCCGCTGGCCGTGGCGCTGTTCCGGGCCACCGGTCCGGCGATGAACCTGGCCGTGGCGATCTATGTTGCCAAGCTGGCGGGGGTGGTGATCACGCCACAGCTGCTGCTGACCGGCTTTGCCGTGGCGGTCTGCACCACCATCGGTTCGGTTTCGCTGCCGGGGTCGATCTCGTTCATTTCGGCGATCGGGCCGATTTGCTTGGCTGCGGGCATTCCGATCGCGCCGCTGGGCTTGCTGGTAGCGGTAGAAATGCTGCCCGATCTGATGCGCACGCTGGGCAACGTGACGATGGATGTGGCCACCACTGCAACGATCGATCGCCGGACCCGCTAGGCGCCCCAGTCCCGCTAGGCCACCCCAGCCGCCGCTAAGCGTCGCTTCTGGTGGCGTTATGGAGGCTGGTTGGCGGAGCGAACAGCGGTTCGCCAAACACGAAGCCGATCAGGTTGGGCTTGCCGACATGGTGGAACACCGCCGTCACGGTCAACAGGATCGGCATCGCCAGCAGCGCGCCCAGCACGCCCCAGATCCAGTAGAAATAGCTGATCGCCAGCAGGATCATCACCGGGTTCACCGTAAAGCGCCGCCCCAGCACGGCCGGGGTAACCAGGTTCGCTTCGATCGCATGCAGGCACAAGTAGGCCGCCGGGGGGATCAGGCCGGCCAGCACGGTATCGCTGTTGCCAAGGCCGAACAGCGCCAAGGCCCCGGTCATCGCCAGTGGGCCAAGATAGGGCAGGAAATTAAGCAGCGCGGCAAACCCGCCCCAGACCAGCGGAGTCTGAAAGCCCAGCAACCATGTGCCGCACGTTACGATCACGCCAATGCCCAGATTGATCAGGCCAACGGTGAGCATGTAAGATGCCACCAGATCCTGCACTTCGCGAACCAAGCGTGCCGCTTTGATCATGGCCGCGCTGGCCGAGCGATCATGTCGCAAGTGATCCCGCATCCGGATCCGCGATGCGATCATGAAAAGTGCCAGCAGCAAAGTGAACAGCGCTTCAAGCACCAGCGTGGGCGTGGCGAATGCGACTTGTTCGATCACCGTTGGCCCGGCCAGCACCACTTCGCGCGACGAGCCGTGCCCCGTGATGCGTAGCAACTGGCGGTTCAGATCGTTGATCCAGCCCAGGCTGCCGCGCAGTTGGGTGGCCTGCTGGCTGACCTTGCGGGCCATTTCTGGCAGCCGGTCGACCGTATCCAGCGCGGGTTGCAGGACCGCGCCCAACAGCAGGACAAACACCGCCCCGGCAATGGCCAGTGCCAGAAACGATGCGATCAGGTTGGGGATCTTCCAGCGCGCCAGCCAATCGGCCAGCGGGAACAGCATGATCGACAGCACCAGCGCGGCGGCGAACGGCAGGAACACAACTGCGCCGATCGACAACACGAACGGCAGCGCCATCAGCAAACCCAGCCCAAGGATCACCACCAGCACCGATAGCAATCGCAACTGTAGGGCCATCGGATCTGGCTTGTTCGGGGCAGGGTCATGGTCAGGCATGGGCACGCTCATTCTTTCGCTCCGGCCCCGATGCTGCTGGAAAAGCCTCCGTCACAGCTGCTTCGAATAGATCCGGTATTCCTTGTTGACCTTGCTGTCGATTGCCTCGGCAATGGCGTTCATTCCCTGGTTATCATCCAGGATCCAGCCGATTTCACCACGTGTCGCGCCATATTCACGCACCGCGGCGCGGCGGATATATTCGATCATCATGAAAGCCAGTTGGCTGGCCAGGCGGCTTGATTGCAGGCGCTTTTTCACCCCCATCAAGGGTACGCGCATATCGGCCGGGCGGGGCTTCAGGATCCACAGGCCCAGCCGCAGCCAGCCCAGCAGCGACGGCTTGCCATTGGGGCGAACCCACCGCTTTTGCGCTTGGTTCAGGTCGGGCAGGGTCATCATGAAGGCCACGGGTTCGCCCTCAAGCTCGGCGATCAGGATCAGGTCTTCGCGGACCAGCGGTTTCAGCTTTTTTCCGGTATGCGCAATTTCGGCATCGGTAATCGGCACGAAGCCCCAGTTATCGGACCAGGCATCGTTCAGGATGTCGAGGATCGTTGCGGCCTCGTCATAGAACTTGGCCTTGTCGACCTGTCGGATGCGGATGCGGTCGTTCTTTTCGCCCGAGGACACGATGCGCTGGATCAGGGGCGAAAAGGCGGTGGTGACTTTCAGCTCGTACGTGTTGAGCACTTTGGCGCAGCCATAGCCGCGGGCTTCAATCCAGTTTTGGTAGTGGGGCTTGTGATGGCCCATCATCACCATCGGCGGGTGATCGTGGCCTTTCACCAGCAGCCCAGGTTCTTCCCAGACAGACAGGTTCATCGGGGCCAGCACGCGGGTCATGCCCTGGCCGCGCAGCCAGCCTTCGGCGGCGGCGATCAGCGCGGCGGCGGTGGCTTCGTTTTCGGCCTCCAGCGCACCCCAGTTCCCGGTTCCCGGCCCCATCCCCTGTTCGGGCGGCTGGCTCAGCGCCAGTTCATCGATGTGCGCCGAAATCCGTCCCGTGACTTGGCCGTTCTGCCGGGCCAGAAACAGCTGCACCCGCGCGTGTTCGAAGAATGGGTTGCCGGCGGACGAAAACTTGGCGACTTCCTCGGCGCGCAATTGCGGCACGAAGTTCGGATCGTCGGCGTTCAGCCGATAGGCAAGGTCGATGAATGCGGCGAAATCGGCCTGCGATGAAACCGGTGTGATGGAAATTTCGGCTTGGGCCACGATCTTGCCTTTGTTGGGGTATATTAGGGTTGCGAAGTGCGTATGGCAACGCGGTCTTGTCAAGCCGGGCCTTGTCCGCCACTTGCGCGGCATTAACGGCCGGATGGCGTTTCCGGTAGCAGGTAAGTTTGGTCCGGTAGCGGGTAAATTTGGATTTTTGCATGATTGTGCCGGATGAAATCAACGCCGCGAGCGATCAGTCTGCGCCGAAGCTGGCGGTCATCCCCGATGACAAGGAAATGCTGCGGGCGGCGGTAGAGCTGACCCGCGACATCGCCGAGGCCCGGCCCGGGATTTACTGGCCCGACATGCTGCTGTCGGCGGCGATCGGTTATGGGGCGCTTGCTGCGGCGATCCTGTCGGGAAACATGGCGGTAGCACTGCTGTGCGGCGCGGTTTCGGTCATCGCATTGTACCGCGCGCTGTTGTTCATCCACGAATTGAGCCACCTCCATCGCAATGCCCTGCCCGGCTTCCGCTTTGCCTGGAACGTGTTGGTAGGGATTCCGCTGCTGACACCGTCGCTGATGTATGAAGGCGTGCATACGCTGCACCATGCGCGAACCCGCTATGGCACGGGCGAAGATCCGGAATATCTGCCGTTGGGATTGATGAGCTGGTGGTCGCTGCCCGTGTTCATCGTGCTGGCGGCATTGCTGCCGATCGGCTTGTTGATTCGTTGCGCGGTGTTGAATCCCTTGGGGGTCGTGATCCCGGCGGTGCGCAAGTTGGTGTGGGAGCGGGCTTCGTCGCTGTCGATCAATCCAGCATTCCGCCGCCGTCCGGCTGAAGGGGAATTCGCGCGGATGGTGTTCTGGCAGGAACTGGGGGCATCGCTGTGGGCGATCTTCCTGATCGTCAGCGGCTGGGCCTATGGCTGGCGGCCGCTGCTGATCGGCATTGCGGTGATTTCGCTGGTTGCCGTGCTTAACCAGGTGCGTACGCTGGTGGCCCACCTGTGGATCAACGATGGCGAAGCGATGACCGTGACCGGGCAGTACCTGGATTCGGTCAACGTGCCGCCGCCCGCGCTGATGGCCCCGCTGTGGGCCCCGGTTGGGTTGCGTTATCATGCGCTGCACCACTTGTTGCCGTCGATGCCCTATCATTCGCTGGGCGAGGCGCACCGCCGCCTGATCGCGCAGCTGGGCGGACAATCGACTTATGACAAAGCGAACTATTCCGGGTTGCTGCCGCTGGTCGCGCGATTGGCGCGCAGCACGATGATGTCCAGTTAAAGCACAGTTCTGGACGCGGCCGCGCGCCGGCTCGCCGGGTTATTCCTCGGTGCGGATCAGCACCGTTTCGCCCACCAGCAGGAACAGCAGAAATGGCGCCCACGCTGCAATCAGCGGCGGGTAACCCCCGAAATTGCCCAAGGCGAGCGCGGCGTTGTCGACCACGAAATAGGCGAACCCCAGCCCCATGCCGATGACCGCGCGGACCAGCAGCTGGCCCGAGCGGGCCAGCCCGAACGCCGCCACCGATCCCAGCAGCGGCATCAGCATCGCCGAAAGCGGGCCGGACAGCTTGTGCCACCATTTGCCGTTCAGCTCGCTGGTGCGGTGTCCCGAGGCCTCGAGCGCGGCGATCGAACGGCTCAGCGACATAATGTCCTGCCGGTCGGGATCCACTTTGGTAATGGCCACTTGTGCCGGCGTTACCCCTTGCGCCACGACTTGCGCTGGGACCGACGTGGATTCCGTGGTTGCCACGTTGAAGCGGGTTGGGCTGGCCAGTTTCCAGCCGGGGTTGGCATAGCGTGCCGAGGGGCTGCGCAGCTGCGCCAGAACCATGCCGGTGGCATCGCGTTCATACCAGGTAACCCCGGTCATTCGGGTCGCGCTGCCGGTGCCGCTGACTTGCGCGGCGGCAAGGATATTGCGCCCATCGGGCAGATAGATGTTCTCACGCGCTGCCGGATCGGCCGGGACCGGACCGAAACTGGCCGCCTCCCAAGATTTCAAAGACCCCGTTGCGCGGGTTACCACGGATTCGTTGAACACGAAGCTGACCGCGGAAATGCCCATTGCGCTGACCAATAGCGGCGCAAGAATCTGGTGCGCCGAAAGCCCGGCGGCGCGCATCGCGATGACTTCGCTGTTGTGGTTCAGCGGCCAGAACGTGAACAGCGTTGCCAGCAGCACCGAATAAGGCAGGAAGCGGGCGATCAGTTGCGGCGCGCGGAGCGAGACATAGTGCCACAGCTGCGCTTCGCCATTGCCGGGATAGGCCAGGATCTTGCCGCTTTCGGATAGCAGGTCCAGCATTTGCAGCACCAGCACCAGCAGTAGCAACACCCCCACGATGCGGCTTACGAACAGCCGTGCAAGATAGAAGACGATCGTGCGCGAAGGGAAAAAATCCAGTTCCATCACGCGGCCCCCGGCTTGCGGTTGAAGCGGCGCGCGATGGCCTTGAACCATTTGCCCAGGTTTGCGGCCAGGCGCTCCAGCGCGCCAATTGCTTGTCCGCCCGGGACATAGGCAACCCGCCAATACATCCACACGATCAGCGCGGCGAACAGGCAGAACGGCCCCCACAGCGCCAGCGCCGGCGATACCCGCCCCAGCGCCGCCACGGCCTGGCCGTATTCGTTGACCTTATGATAGGCCACCACCATCACGATCGACACGAACACGCCCAGCGCCGAGGTGGACCGTTTGGGCGGCACGGCCAGTGCCACTGCCAGCAGCGGCAACAGCAGCATCATGACCACTTCGACCATACGGTAGTTGAAGCTGGCCCGGGTTTCGTTGCGCGCCGCTGCGCTGACTTTGTCGCCCCAGCCGATCTTGAGCAATTCGGGCAGGATATATTCGCGCTCCTTGCCGCCGCGTTTGCGGAACTGTTCCACCGCCGGCAGATCGATCGGCAGATCGTGGCGTGAAAAGCTGAGGACGCGGGGCATCCTGCCGGGCTGGTCTTGCACGATTTGCCCATCGGTCAACCGCAGGATGATGGTGTCGGGGCTGTCCTTGAGCGCGAGGAAGCGGCCTTCGCGCGCGGAAATCGTCAGCACTTGGCCGCGCGGGCTGGCCACGCGGGCAAAGATCCCGATCAAGCGGTGCCCGTTGTCGCGGCTTTGGTCGATCCGCAGCGCCATTTTGTCTTGCAGGGTGGTGAATTCACCCACCCTGATCGAAGCCCCTAACGCGCCGGATTGCAGTTCGAACTGCAGTTGTTCGTAGTAATAGCGCGATAGCGGTTGGAGATAGCCGACGATCAGCAGGTTTACCGCCGCCAGCGCCAGCGTGATCATGTACGGCATTCGCAGCAGGCGCGAATAGCCCAGCCCCACCGCGCGCAAGACGTCGAGTTCGCTGCTGGTGGCCAGCTTGCGGAACGCCAGCAGAATGCCCAGCATCAGGCCCAGCGGGATTGCCAGGCTGGCATATTCAGGCAGCAGGTTGGCCAGCATCCGGAACACCACGCTGACCGGGCCGCCTTCGGTGGCCACGAAGTCGAACAGCTTGAGCATCTTGTCGAGCACCAGCAGCGACGCGGCAATCACGAACACAGCCAGCATCGGCATCAGCACGAGCCGGAAGATGTAACGATCGATGGCGGAAAGAGATTTCACGAGAGACGGAGGTGCCGGGTGCTGTGTGGGTTGGGCCTCCATAACGGCCCTGGCGCCGGGGTGAAAGCGTTAATGGGCTGGCGCGCGGCCAAGCCGCTGGGCTAGGCTGCTGAAAACCAGTGCAGGAAGCGGATGCCATGACAATGATTCCCGGAAAGCCCGCCGAAACCCATGCTGTCGATCGCATCGGCTGGCTGCGCGCCGCCGTGCTGGGGGCAAACGACGGGATCGTTTCGACCGCCAGCTTGATCGTTGGCGTGGCCGCAGCGGCCAGCGGCAAGGCTCCGGTGCTGGTTGCGGGCACCGCCGGGCTGGTGGCCGGGGCGTTGTCGATGGCGGCGGGCGAATATGTTTCCGTTTCCAGCCAGGCCGATACCGAAGCAGCGGATCTGGCGCGCGAAACGCACGAGCTGGCAACCATGCCCGAGCTTGAGCTTGAGGAGCTGACCGGGATCTACCGCCAGCGCGGGCTGCCCGATGCGCTGGCCCGGCAAGTTGCCGAAGCGCTGACCCGGCACGATGTGCTGGCCACCCATGTTCGTGACGAGCTGGGGCTGGCCGAGATGCATCGCGCCCGCCCGGTTCAGGCGGCGCTGACTTCGGCGGCAACGTTTGCGGTGGGGGCAGCCCTGCCGTTGGGCGCGGCGGTGTTGCTGCCGCTGGGGCAACTGGCGCTGGGCGTGTCCCTGGCTGCGCTGTGTTTTCTGGTTCTGCTGGGCGCGGTTGGCGCGGTGGCAGGTGGTGCGCCCGTGGCCAAGGGCGTGGTTCGCGTGGCGTTCTGGGGGGTGCTCGCGATGGCCGCAACCTGGTGGATCGGCAGCCTGTTCGGAACGTCGGCGGCCTAGCGCCTTACGCCTTTTCCAGCGTGCCCTTACGCCTTTTCCAGCGTGCATTGCAGGGGGTGCTGATTCTGGTGGGCGTAGTCCATCACCTGGTTCACTTTGGTTTCGGCGATTTCGTAGGGAAAGATGCCGCAGACGCCCACGCCTTTCTGGTGAACGTGCAACATCACCCGGGTGGCCTGTTCCAGGTCCATCTGGAAGAAGCGCTTCAGCACCATCACGACGAATTCCATCGGCGTGTAATCATCGTTCAGCAACAAAACCTTGAACTGGCTTGGCTTTTTTGGCTTGGCGCGGGTCTTGGTGGCGATGCCAATCTGGTTCTGACCGCCGCCATTGCCGGACTGATCACCAGTATCATCGCTGGCGCGAACGGGCGCGCGGACATTCAGGGCAGCGGTGGCGGGATCGGACAGCATGGGGCTGAAATATCGCATCGGGGGTGGGTCGGGCAAGTGTTTCGCGATCAACGGCTGCGAAATGCCGAACGGGCCAGCCAGTCCAAAGGACTGACCGGCCCGTTGCGTAGGCTCGCGGTCTGGGCTGGGAGGGGAGAGGAGGTACCCCGACCGGCGAGCTGTGCAGGCAGGCTTACGCCGCCTGCTTGACCTTTTCGATCGCCACACTGATGCGGGTCGAGAGCGGGGCAATGCTTTCGTTGGCCAGCTTGACCAGCGCTTCCGAATGCTTCGAACCGGTGGCGACAACGGCATCGAAATTGCGGCGCATGATTTCGCCCTGCAGCTTGAAGAAATCGGCCGGCGACTTGATCGCGGCCAGTTCCTTGGCATCGGCAGTCATGGTTTCGAACGCGCTCTTGCCTTCGGTGACATAGCCCTTGCCCAAGTCCTGAAGGCCGCTGGCGAGGATCTTGCCCGATTCGACGATGGCTTCGACGTTGCCCTTCGAAAATTCACCGGCTTCGGCAAACAGCGCGCTGCCCTTTTCGAAGGCGGCCTTGGCGCGATCTTGCGCTTCGCTGGCAGCTTCGGTGAGCTTGGCGGTGAAATCGGCGGCGGCGGTTTTGGTCTTGGTCATGATGGTATCCTTGATCTGCGAAACAGGGGTTGGCCCGGCCGCTGCCGATGATGGCGCGGCCTTTACGGTCTTTTTGGCAGCTGCCTTGTTCGGGGCAGCTTTCACGACAGTCTTCTTGGCCACCACCTTGGCTGTTGCCGGGGCCTTGGCGCGGGCTTTCGGCTGGGTAGGGGCCTGCTTTGCGGCTGGCGCGGGCTTGGCAGCATCACCGGGGGCACTGGCGATTGCTTCGGCTGCGGCGGCATAAGCCTGTTCCGCGGCCGCAGCGCCAAGCACCGGATCGATCTTGCTGTCAGCAGCCTGTGCCATCGCAAAGTTCCTTCGCAGTACCCCGGGCCAACGCTTGGCGCGGGATATGCTGCATTGCACAAAATAGATTGTGCAACCGCGAAGTCAAGGACATTTTTGTGCAGTGCAGCATAAATGCCGCGGCGGCTGGTTTTTTTGGGGGGGCTAGCGCGCCTTTACATAGCTGCCGGGCGCATCTTCGATGGCGGCATTGCCCTTGCCGCCCGGCACGCGCTTGCCCTTGGCCGGCACGGTGCGGCTGTCCTGCCCGCGCAGCCATGCGATCCAGTGCGGCCACCAGCTGCCCGGCGTTTCACTGGCTCCGGCCACGAACTCGGCAAAGCTGTCGGCCGGTCCGGCGTTGGTCCAGTACTGGTACTTGTTTGCAGCAGGCGGGTTGACCACGCCGGCAATATGGCCCGATCCCGCCAGCACGAACTGCCACGGGCCGCTGAGGTGGCGGGTTAGTTGCCAGACGCTTTCGGCCGGGGCGATGTGATCTTCACGGCCTGCCTGAATATAACATGGCGTGGCGATCCGGTGCAGGTCGATCGGCGTGCCATCGGCGCTGAGCGCATCGGGCACGACCAGCTTGTTGTCGCGGTACAGGTCCCTGAGATAGCTTTGATGCCACTTGGCTGGCAGGTTGGTAACATCGCCGTTCCAGTGCAGCAGGTCGAACGCGGGATAGTCCTGCCCGAGCAGGTAATTGTTGACCACATAGTTCCAGATCAGATCCCGCCCGCGCAGCAGGTTGAACGTGGCGGCCATATAGCGCCCATCGAGGTATCCGGTTTCCGCGGAAAGTTGCTGCAGCGCCTCGAACTGCTGATCGTCGATAAAGACTTTCAGTTCGCCAGCCCGTTCGAAATCGACTTGCGCGGTGAAGAAGGTGGCGCTTTTCACTTTGTCGGCCTCGCCCCGGCGGGCCAGCACGGCCAGGGTTGCCGCCAGCGTGGTTCCGGCCACGCAATAGCCGATCGTGTGGACCGCTTTCACCCCCAACCGCGCACGCACGGTATCGATCGCATCGATCTGGGCGCGGATGTAATCGTCCCAAACCACGTCGGCCATGCTTTTGTCGGCCGATTTCCACGACACCACAAACACCGTGATGCCCTGTTCGGTGGCCCACTTGATGAAGCTTTTCTGCGGGGTCAGATCCAGAATGTAGAAGCGGTTGATCCATGGCGGGAAGATCACCAGCGGCACTTCCAGCACGCTTTCCGTGGCCGGGCTGTATTGCACCAGCTGGTACAGCGGGGTTTGGTGAACCACTTTGCCCGGCGTTACCGCCAGATTTTCGCCCAGTTTGAAAGCCGCCGGGTCAACGTGGGTCAGCTGTCCGCGCTGCAGGTCGTTCAGCAGGTGCTCCATGCCTTTGACCAGGCTCTCGCCCTTGGTGTCGAGCGCTTGCTGCATCACCAGCGGATTGGTCAGCGGGAAATGGGCCGGGCTGAGCGCTTCAACCAGCGTGCGCACGGCAAAGCGCAACTGCTCTTTGTGCTCGGGATCAGGCGCGTCAACGCTGTCGGCCAGCGCCATGATCTGTTCGGCCAGCATAAGATAAGTTTGGTGGACCAGCGCATAGAACGGCTGCTGGCGCCATTTGGGATCGGCAAAGCGGCGGTCCTGGCGCGGCAGGTTCGGGCCATCGGCGGCGGCATCGCTGGCGTTCGGCCCGATGCCATATTGCCCCAGCACCCCTGCCCACAGCGCCAGGCTATCGTCCCACAGCTGCTTTTGCGTATCGGGATCGGCCAAGGGCAGGGCTTTTAGCCAGCCCTGCATGATACCGGGCATGATACCGGGCATGATACCGGCGAAATTACCCGGATCGGCAAAGACTTTCGGAGCCTGCCCGGCAGCCTGCGCCATCTGCTTTTGCTGAAACTCAAGCCACAGTTGCTGAAGCTTGCGGGCGGCGTTGCTCCACTGTGCCAGATCGCCCATGGCTTGATCTTCGCCCGCTGCGGCGGCCCCCGGCAGGAACTGCGCAAACAGCAATTGCGGCGTCTGGAACATGGCGTCAAAGATCGCCGCGTGGTCGGTGGGGGTCTGGCCGCTGTCATCCATGTGGTGATTCCCTTGCGTCACAACGTACTCTAACGCATTTGCAAGCGGACCATAAGCGCCCTAGAGACGCTTTTCGCGGTAATCGTGCCGCACCCCTGAATGAGAAAAGCCCGGAACCAATGGAAGACGAGTTCTACCGCATCAAGCGCCTGCCGCCCTACGTCATCGCCGAAGTCAACGGCATGCGGGCCGCAGCACGCGCTGCCGGTAAGGACATCATCGACCTGGGCATGGGCAATCCTGATCTGCCGCCGCCGCAGCACGTGATCGAAAAGCTGTGCGAAGTGGCGATGAAGCCCGATGCCCACGGCTATTCCGCGTCCAAGGGCATCCCCGGCATTCGCAAGGCGCAGGCCAATTATTACGCCACCCGGTTCGGCGTGGAACTGGACCCCGAAACCGAAGTCGTGATGACGATGGGATCTAAGGAGGGGCTTGCCAGCCTGGCCACCGCGATCACCGCGCCGGGCGATGTGGTGCTGGCGCCAAACCCCAGCTATCCGATTCACACTTTTGGCTTCATCATCGCCGGGGCGACGATCCGTTCGGTTCCGACCACGCCGGACGAGCGCTATTGGGAATCGCTGGAACGCGCGATGCGCTTTACCGTGCCGCGTCCGTCGATCCTGATCGTGAACTATCCGTCCAACCCGACCGCCGAAACCGTCGATCTGGCGTTTTATGAACGGCTGGTCGCGTGGGCCAAGGAAAACAAGGTCTGGATCCTGTCCGACCTGGCCTATTCCGAGCTCTATTACGATGGCAATCCGACCCGCTCGATTCTGGAAGTGCCGGGGGCCAAGGACGTTGCGGTGGAATTCACCTCGATGTCGAAAACTTATTCGATGGCGGGCTGGCGCGTGGGCTTTGCGGTTGGCAACAAAAAGCTGATCGCCGCCCTGACCCGCGTCAAAAGCTATCTCGATTATGGCGCGTTCACCCCGATTCAGGCAGCGGCCTGTGCGGCGCTGAATGGCCCGCAGGACATCGTTGAGATGAACCGCAACCTTTACCAAAAGCGCCGCGACGTGATGGTTGAAGCGTTCGGCCGGGCCGGGTGGGACATTCCCAGCCCGAAGGCTTCGATGTTTGCATGGGCGCCGCTGCCGCCCGCTCTGAAGGAGATGGGCAGCCTCGAATTTTCGAAGCAGTTGTTGACCCATGCCGAAGTCGCGGTGGCGCCGGGCGTTGGCTATGGCGAAGACGGCGAAGGCTTTGTTCGCATTGCCATGGTCGAAAACGAGCAGCGCCTCCGGCAGGCCGCGCGCAACATCAAGCGCTACCTTTCCAGCATGGGGGTGAACGCCGGCGCGGCTTAAGCGGCGCTGGCGGATTTACGGCGGATTTCCCCGCGCTCGATCCGGGCTGCGGCTGCTGTAAATTTCGGCTAAATACTTGCATTAAAACGAAAATTATGGCCTCTATCGCATAAGGAACTTGCGTTAGTGAGGGCGGATTGCGGCTATTCCGATGGCTGGCGGCAGGCCCCATCACCGCCGGATACGATCTGCGCCAGCTGGGCTGGCAGCTATTGGACGAACCGGATCCAGCCTGCCGGGTTGCGGTTTATCCGCTGTTGGTGCGACCGGTTGGACTGAAGGCATCCCAATGGCGGCAGGTGGCCGGCCCGGATCTGGCCGCGCGCCGCTGGGTGCTGCTGGTGGGCGTTGATGATCCCCGCCGGCGTGCGCGGTTGCTGCGGCTTGGGTTTGGCGATGCGCTGGGCGTTCCGGCGGCGCTGCAGGAAGTCGAGGCCCGGACACTGCGCCTGATCGAACGCGCCGGCATGATCCCGCGTCAGCGCTTGGTCGGTGCTGTGCGGCTCGATTTGCTCGAACGCGATGCTTATGTGGCCGGGCGCGCGGCGCGGCTGCACCCGCGCGAATTCGCCTTGTTCTGGCGGCTGGCCGACCAGCCGGGGCGGGGTTTCAGCGCTACCGAATTGCTGGCCGATGTATGGCGTTTGGCGTTCAGGCCCGAAACCAACAGTCTGGCCGTACACATCAGCCGCTTGCGCTCAAAGCTGCGGATCGCCGGGGCCGATGGACTGATCGAAACGTTACCCAGCGGGGCGTACCGGCTGGTTGGCAATGCTGGCAGCAAGGATGGGCTGGCATTGCCATTGCCCGCCGGCAATCAATTCGCGCTGGACGGTCACGTTCGTTTGGGCAAGGAACGCAGGATAAACAGGCTGCAAGCCAGCAGCGCGGGCGACGAAGAGGATATCGACCATGGAACATGAGGTAAAACCGGCAGGCCGCGTTGCGATCACCATGGAAGCCGATGGCGTGGCGCAAGTTCGCCTGATCCGGGCCGACAAGATGAATGCGCTGGACCCCGATATGTTCGCCGCGCTGATCGATGCGGGCCACGTGTTGCATGACCTGAAGGGCCTGCGCGCGGTGGTGGTTTCGGGCGAAGGGCGCAGCTTCTGCGCCGGGCTGGATCTGACCAGCATGGCCAATACCGGCCGCCATGACAGCGTGCCGCTGACCACCCGCACCCACGGCAATGCCAACCATGCCCAGCAGGTGGCAATGCAATGGCGCAAGTTGCCGGTTCCGGTGATTGCCGCCGTCCACGGGGTGTGTTTTGGCGGTGGCCTGCAGGTGGCCAGCGGCGCCGATATCCGGGTGGTCGATCCAGCTTCGCGCATGGCGGTGATGGAACTGAAGTGGGGCCTGGTGCCCGATATGGCCGGTTACGCGCTGTGGCGCGGCTTGGTGCGCGACGATACCTTGCGCGAACTGACCTACACAAACCGCGAATTCACCGGGCAGCAGGCGCTGGAATATGGCTTTGCCACGATCGTCGATACCAATCCGCACGCCCGGGCCACGGCCATCGCGCATGACATCGCCAATCGCAATCCGCACGCCCAGCGGGCGGCCAAGCGCCTGTTTAACAAATACCTCCACGCCTCGGTTGACGAAATCCTGATGGAGGAATCGATCGAGCAGCAGAAGCTGATCGGCAGCCGCAACCAGATCGAAGCCGTCACCAGCCAGATGGAAAAGCGCAAGGGCGATTTTGTCGACCCGTGATTCCGGCTGGAAATCGCAACTTTTCAGGCCCGCAGATTTTCTAGGCCGCGGCAGATCGCTGCGGCGTTGACCCGCGCTATCGCCTTATATTAGGGAAATCTGATGCGATCCACGCACGGATCGCAATCCGCAGAAAAGATGCGCTACCCTGCCCAGGATGCTCGTCGTTCAACTGTCTATCGTTGGAGAAGGCATCCCATGAATACTGTCCGTCTTTCGGCCACTGGCCTTGGCCTCGTGCTCGCTGCGCTTGCGCCCACCACCGCACAGGCCACCGATGGCTATTTCCTCAACGGCATTGGCGCCAAAGCCAAGGGTTCGGCCGGCGTTGCCATCGCCCAGCCCCAGGATGCGTTGTCGGTCGCGGCCAATCCCGCCGCGGCGACCGAAGTGGGCAACCGGTTTGATGCAGGGGTCGAATTTTTCGTCCCGGATCGCGGCGCGGCGGTTCACGGCAATGGGGCTGGCCTGAACGGTAGTTACAGCGCCAACGGCGCAAATCCGTTCGTGCTGCCCGAATTCGGCTATGTCCGGCACCTGTCGGACACGGTTGCAGTGGGCATCGCTGTCTATGGCAACGGCGGCATGAACACCACCTACAAGGCCAACCCCTTCGCCAGTTTCGGCGCAACCGGCCAGGCGGGGGTCGATCTCAAGCAGGTTTTCATCACGCCCACGCTGGCCGTGCGCGTAGCCCCCGGCCACAGCATCGGGGTGTCGCCGATCGTGGTGGTGCAGGGCTTTAGCGTAAATGGCATCCAGCCATTCAGCGCCGCGTCGATGGATCCGGCCAACTTCACCAATCGCGGCACCGATTGGTCGGCCGGCGGGGGCGTGCGCGTGGGCTATCTTGGCCATCTGGGCGATGCGTTCAGCTTTGGCGCATTCTACCAGTCCAAGATCTGGGCTGGCCGGTTCGATAAATATGCCGGCTTGTTCGCTGGCCACGGCGGGTTCGATGTGCCGGTCTCGTTCGGGGCGGGCGTCGCGGTCAAGCCGGTACCGGCCCTGACGCTGGCGGCCGATGTGAAACGGATCCAGTATGCGGGCGTTGCATCGGTGGGCAATCCATTGTCGATCCTGTTTACCGGCAAGCCGCTGGGCGCCGATGGCGGCCCCGGCTTTGGCTGGCGCAACATCACGTCCTACAAGCTGGGCGTGACTTATGCCGCCAGCGATCGCTGGACGGTGCGGGCCGGTTATGGCCATTCGGGCAATCCGGTTCCGGCTTCGGAAACGCTGTTCAATATCCTGGCGCCGGGGATCGTTTCGCACCACTTCACCGCCGGGGCGACGTATACCACCGCTGCGGGGCTGGAACTGACTGGTTATGCCATGCACGCGCCCAAGCAGACCGTGCGCGGTAATGGTTCAATCCCGATGAATTACGGCGGCGGTGAAGCCGATGTTTCGCTGGGCGAAACATCGTTCGGCTTGTCGGCCGGCGTGCGGTTCTGATCCGATGGTCCCGGGAAGCGCAGACTTGGCGTATCCGCTGGCCGGGGGGGCGCTGATCGGTCTTGCGGCCGGTCTGCTGCGGCTGGCAACCGGACAGATCGCCGGGATCAGCGGGATCGTGCGCGAAGGGCTGCGCGGCCCTGAACGCCGCTGGCAGCTGGCCTTCATCGCGGGAATGTTGATCGCCGGATTGTTGGCCGCGGTCTTGGGCGGCGATCGCCTGTCTGCCGGGCTGGAACGCGCTTCGCTGCCCGGCCTTGCCATTGCCGGCCTGCTGGTTGGGCTGGGCACGGGGCTGGGCAACGGTTGCACCAGTGGTCATGGCATCTGCGGGCTGGCCCGCTTTTCCAAACGTTCGGCGGTGGCGGTCGCCACCTTTATGGTCACTGCTGCGGTGGTGGTTTATCTCCGCAATTGGGGAGGCTGGCTATGAAGGCCGTGGTCGCTTTGCTTGCCGGCCTGTTGTTCGGGGTGGGCCTGGCCGTTTCGGGCATGACCAGCCCGGACAAGGTCATCGGCTTCCTGAATGTTACGGGTGCATGGGATCCCAGCCTTGCCGCGGTGATGGGCGCGGCGCTGCTGGTGGCAACGCCCTTGTTCACGCTGGCCAGCCGCCGTGGGACGGCCCTGAGCGGTGCCGTGTTGAGCCTGCCGGCATTGGCTGGGGGCTGGAAGGGCTGTGCCCCGGCCCCGCACTGATCAACCTGATCGCCCACCCATTGCCGATCGGCGTCTTTATCGCGGCGATGGTGGCCGGGTTGCTGCTCAGCCGCCGCGATTGACCGCCCCGTTCAGGCTGCCAGACGGTCAGGTAGCCAGTCGGTCAGGCGGCTAGCCGTTCCACCGCCGCTTTGGCAATCGGGCTAAGCCCGGCGCGATCGCTGGCCAGGATTGCGGCTTTCATGCGCGGGTCCCAGAAGTCTTTCAGGTGCTGGAACGTGGCATCCACCGCTTGCGCTTCGCCCTGAATCGCAAGGTTGATGGCGATCTGGTTTGCCATCTGGTTCAGCCGTTCGATGTCCACGCCGCGTTACTCCGTCGGTTCCGCCACGATCCGGCGGCTCTTTTCGGACCAGCTGGCATAAGTTTCCTGCCATTCGCTGGGACCGTTGCTGGGCATCACCTGCACCGCGGTAACTTTGTATTCCGGGCAATTGGTAGCCCAATCGGAATACTCGGTGGTGACCACGTTGGCCTGCGTCGCGGGGTGGTGGAACGTGGTGTAGACCACGCCCGGTGCCACCCGGTCGGTCACGTGTACCCGCAGCGTGGTTTCGCCGGTGCGGCTGGCCAGGCGCGCCCAATCGCCATTGTTGAGGCCGCGGTTTTCGGCATCGGTGGGGTGCATTTCCAGCAGGTCTTCCGGGTGCCACACGGTGTTTTCGGTGCGCCGGGTCTGCGCGCCGACGTTGTACTGGCTGAGAATGCGCCCGGTGGTCAGCAGCAGCGGAAAGCGCGGGCCGGTGCGTTCATCGGTTGGGACATAGTCGGTGACGATGAATTTGCCCTTGCCGCGCACAAAGCCGCCTTCGTGCATGATCGGGCTGCCATCGGGGTTGGCCGCGTTCACCGGCCATTGCAGCGAACCCTCTGCGTCCAGCCGGGCGTGGGATACGCCGGCGAAGCTGGGGGTAAGGCGGGCGATCTCGTCCATGATCTCGCTGGGGTGGGCATAGTTCCAGCCAAGGCCGATGGCATTGGCCAGCGCCTGCGTCACTTCCCAGTCCTGCAGGCCGTTTGCCGGTTCCATCACCTTGCGCACCAGCTGGATGCGGCGTTCGGCGTTGGTGAAAGTGCCGTCCTTTTCCAGGAACGTGCTGCCCGGCAGGAAGACGTGGGCATAGTTGGCGGTTTCGTTCAGGAACAAGTCGTGGACGATCACGCAGTCCATCGCCTTCAGCCCGGCTGCGACGTGATGGGTGTTGGGATCGGACTGAAGAATATCCTCACCCTGCACATAGAGCGCGCGGAACGAACCATCGATCGCCGCATCAAGCATGTTGGGGATGCGCAGGCCGGGTTCGGGATCAAGGTTTACCCCCCAATCGGCTTCGAACAAGGCCCGCGTATCGGCGTTCGAGATATGGCGATAACCGGGCAGTTCGTGCGGGAAGCTACCCATGTCGCAGGCGCCTTGCACGTTGTTCTGGCCGCGCAGCGGGTTTACGCCCACGCCGCGCCGGCCGATGTTGCCGGTGGCCATCGCCAGGTTGGCAATCGACATCACGGTAGAGCTGCCTTGGCTGTGTTCGGTTACGCCCAGCCCATAATAGATCGCGCCGTTTCCGCCCGTGGCATAGAGCCGTGCGGCTTCGCGCAGATCGTGCGCGGGAACGCGGGTGACCGGTTCCAGCGTTTCGGGGCTATGGCGCTGGTCGGACACAAAGCGTGCCCAGTCCTGATATTCGTCCCAATCGCAGCGTTCGCGGATGAAGGCTTCGTCTGCCAGCCCTTCGGTGACGATCACGTGGGCGATGGCGGTCAGCACGGCCACGTTGGTGCCGGGTTGCAGCGCCAGATGGTGCGCGGCCTGAATGTGCGGGCTGCGGACCAGATCGATCCGGCGCGGGTCGATCACGATCAGCTTCGCCCCTTGGCGCAAGCGGCGCTTGAGGCGGCTGGCGAACACCGGGTGGCCATCGGTGGGGTTGGCCCCGATCACCAGCACCACATCGGCGTCCATCACGCTGTCAAAGTCTTGCGTACCGGCGCTGGTGCCGAACGTCTTGCTCAGGCCATAGCCGGTGGGCGAATGGCAGACGCGCGCGCACGTATCGACGTTGTTCGAACCAAAGCCGCTGCGCACCAGCTTTTGGACCAGGAAGGTTTCCTCGTTGGTGCAGCGGCTGGACGTGATCCCGCCCAGCGCCCGCGCACCATATTGCGCCTTGATCGCGCGCAGCTTGCCCGCGGTAAAGGCTAGTGCCTCGTCCCAGCTGACTTCGCGCCACGGATCCTCGATCGAATCGCGGATCATGGGCGAGAGGATGCGATCCTGGTGGTTGGCATAGCCCCACGCGAACCGGCCCTTGACGCACGAATGGCCGCGGTTGGCCTTGCCGTCCTTCCACGGCACCATCCGCACCAGCTGTTCGCCCTTCATCTCGGCGCGGAACGTGCAGCCTACCCCGCAATACGCGCACGTGGTGATGACCGCGCGTTCGGGCTTGCCGATGTCCTTGACGGCCTTTTCCTGCAACGTAGCGGTTGGGCAGGCCTGCACGCAGGCACCGCACGAAACGCATTCGCTGGATAGGAAATCGTCGCCCGTCTGGCCCGCGCTGACTTTGCTGGCAAAGCCGCGCCCGTCGATCGTCAGCGCCAGCGTGCCCTGCACTTCATCGCAGGCGCGCACGCAGCGCGAACAGGCAATGCATTTGCTGGGATCGAAATCGAAATAGGGGTTCGACGTATCGAGCGCAGCGCCCAGATGGTTCGCCCCGTCATAGCCATAGCGCACGTCGCGCAGGCCCACTTCGGCGGCGGTATCCTGCAATTCGCAATCATTGTTGGCGCTGCAGGTCAGGCAATCCAGCGGATGGTCCGAGATGTAGAGTTCCATCACCCCCTTGCGCACGCGGGCGAGCCGCTCGGTCTGGGTATGGACGACCATGCCCTGCGCGACCGGAGTGGTGCAGCTGGCGGGCAGGCCGCGCGCACCTTCGATTTCAACCAGGCACATCCGGCACGAACCGAACGCTTCGACGCTGTCGGTGGCGCAGAGGCTGGGGATCGAGCCGCCGCACGTGCCGGCCGCGCGCATCACGCTGGTGCCGGCCGGAACGGTGACGCTGCGCCCGTCGATGGTCAGCGTAACGGCAACGTCGGACTGGACTTCGGGCGTGCCGAAATCGGCTTGCGGTTCATAGCCCATGGCGTGTCTCCGCATCGTTGGCTGCAAAGGCGGCAAGGTCTGCCGGTGTGTTGATATTAGCAGGATTGCGCGCCAGCTGCACGGCCCTTGCGCCCGTTTGCTGCGCCAGCGCGCGCAGGGAATGCTTGCCAGTGCCGGCAAGGATCGCATCGAGCGCACTCGAAGCACCGACCGGCCACAGCGCGATCACCGGTTGATCGGCCACATAAGCGGGGGCGGGGCCAAGCTGTTCGGGCAGGTCTGCGGGCAGGCCGGCTGAATCCACGCCGCACGTCAGCACCGCGCCGTAACCTTCGTCGGCGGCCAGATGCAGCGCCGCGGCGATCCCGCCCAGCGGCCCCATGTGGGCGCGCGGCCAATCGGGCAGGGTTGGCGCGGGGGCTTCTGCGCGGCCCACCACCACCACCTGATCGCACCACGCCGAAAGGGTATCGACCGCGCGGGTCAGCAGCGACTGGCCGTTCAGCATTGCCAGCGCCTTGTCGCTGCCGAACCGGCTGGACTGGCCGCCAGCAAGGACGCAGCCCAGGATCCTTGCGGGGGCTAGGCTCATCCCTCGAAATCCTCGGGCCAGTGTTTCAGCGCGCTCATCACCGGATAGGGGGTGAACCCGCCCAGTGCGCAGAGCGAACCCAGCTTCATCGTTTCAGCGAGGTCTTCCAGCAATTGCAGCTCTTCGACGCGGCTGCGCCCGGCCTTGCGGGCGTTGTGCATCTGGGGCAGCGCTTCCACCGCATCGGCGCCGGCCTTGCCGCCGCTGCGAATCCGGTCGATCAGTTCGACGCCCCGCGTGGAACCGATCCGGCACGGCGTGCATTTGCCGCAGCTTTCCGCGGCGCAGAATTCGAACGCAAAACGGGCCATCGCGCCCATGTCGGCGGTATCGTCGAACACGGTGATCCCGCCGTGGCCGATCAGTGCATCGGCGCGCGTATAGGCTTCGTAATCGAACGGCAGGTGGAATTGGGCCGGCGGGATATAGGCCCCCAGCGGCCCGCCAACTTGCACGGCCTTGACCGGGCGGCCCGATGCGGTGCCGCCGCCTATTTCATTCACCAGCCGGTCAAGGCTGATCCCGAACGCGGTTTCATACAGTCCGCCGTGCTTCACGTTGCCGGCCAGCTGGATCGGCATCGTGCCCTTGGAACGATCGATCCCGAGGCTATCGTACAGCGATGCGCCGCCCTCGATCAGGATGTGCGGGATCGCCGCCAGCGTCAGCACGTTATTGACCACGGTGGGGCAGCCGAACAGGCCCTTCAAGGCGGGCAGCGGCGGCTTGGCCCGCACTTCGCCGCGCTTGCCCTCGATGCTGTTCAGCAGCGACGTTTCCTCGCCGCAGACGTAGGCCCCGGCGCCCACGCGCACTTCAAGGGCGAAGGGCGCGATATGCTCTGCCGCCAGCGCGATCGCGGCGCGCAGTTTGGCGATGGCGTGGGGGTATTCGCTGCGTACGTAGATATAGCCTTGGCCTGCGCCTACCGCGTGGGCGGCAATCGCCATGCCTTCGATCAGCTGGAAGGGATCGCCTTCCATCAGCATCCGGTCGGCAAAGGTGCCGCTATCGCCTTCGTCGGCATTGCAGACCACGTATTTGCGGCTGCCGGGGGCATCAGCCACGGTGCGCCACTTGATCCCGGCGGGGAAGCCGGCACCGCCGCGGCCGCGCAGGCCGGACATCAGCACCTCTTCCACCACTTTGGCCGGGGCCATGGCGCGCGCGCGGGTAAGCCCGGCCCAGCCACCGGTGGCGTCATAATCTTCCAGACTGAGCGGGCGGGTGCGCCCCGCGCGGGTAAAGGTCAGCCGCTGCTGGCCTGTGATGAACGGATGGTCGGCGATCGCGCCGATGGCCTTGGGGCTGGTCCCGGCCAGGATCGCGGCAACATCGCCCGCAGTTGCCGGGCCAAAGCCCTGCCCGCCGATTTCGACCAGCGGTTCCAGCCAGTGCATCCCCCAGCTGGAGGTGCGCTCAACCGTGCAGCCAGCGGCCACAAACGCCGCCGCCAGCGCATCCGCGCCGCAGGCCAGGGCCAGCGCGTCATCCGAAATCCGCACGACCGTCATAGCGCGTTCACCAATTGCACGAGGGCGGTTTCATCCAGCCGGGCGTGGAGCGTATCGCCCACCCGCGCGGCCGGGCCGCTGCTGCACAGGCCAAGGCAATAGACGGTTTTTACTTTCACGCGGCTGCCCGCCGCGGCTTCGCCCGCCGCCACCAAAGCATCGACCCCGCGCGCCTGACAGGCTTCGGCCCGGCACAGTTCCACGCAAGGGCGCGGATCGGCGGTGGGGGTGAAATCGTGATAGAAGCTTACCACCCCGTGGACTTCGGCGCGCGACAGGTTCAGCGTCGCGGCAATCGCGGCCTCTGCCGCCGCATCGACACAGCCGAACGCGGCCTGCACAGCGTGCAGGATCGGCAGCAGCGGGCCTTCGATGTGGGCGTAATCGGCGATGATCGCGGCGAGGCGCTCGGGGTTGGTCATGCGGTTGGGGATCATGCCTTCAGGCGCGCCGCGTGCCAGCGCACGTGTTCGGCCATGAAGGTTGAGATGAAGTAATACGAATGGTCATAGCCCGGCTGCATCCGGATCGTGGCCGGGATGCCCGCCTTCTTGGTGGCCATCACCAGCAGCCCGGTTTTGAGCTGTTCGTGCAGGAAATTGTCAGCGTCGCCCTGATCGACCAGCAGGTCGGGCAGGCGTGCGCCATCTTCGATCAGGGCGCAGGCATCGTATTCGCGCCATGCCGCCTTGTCGGTCCCGATATAGCCGGTCAGCGCCTTTTCGCCCCACGGGCAATTGAGCGGGCTGACGATCGGGGAAAAGGCGCTGACTGAACGGAACCGATCGGGATTGCGCAAGGCAATCGTCAGCGCGCCGTGGCCGCCCATCGAATGGCCGGTGATGCCCTGGCGGCCCATATCCAGCGGGAACTGCTGCGCCACCAGCGCCGGCAGTTCCTGTTCGATATAGCTGCGCATCTTGAAATGCGTGGCCCACGGAGCCTGCGTCGCATCGACGTAAAAGCCCGCACCCTTGCCGAAGTCATAGCCTTCGTCATCGGGCACGGCATCGCCGCGCGGGCTGGTATCGGGGGCGATCAGGGCGATCCCCGCTTCGGCACAGGCCGCGCGGAATTCGCCCTTCTCGGTCACGTTGGCATGGGTGCAGGTCAGCCCCGAAAGATACCACAGCACCGGCAATTTCGTGCCGGGGGCATGGTCGGGCACGAAGACCGAGAAGGTCATCGGCGTACCGGTGACCGTGCTCTGGTGGGTATAGACCCCTTGCGTGCCGCCGTGGCTGCGGTTGGTGCTGACCTGTTCCATGTCTGGCGTGCGTCCTCAGCCCGGAAGCTGGCAGAATGCGCAGATCTTGTTGCCAACCGGATCGCGCAGATAGGCGCCATAGGCATTGCCCGGAGCATTCGGGCGCTTGCCCGGTGCGCCTTCGTCGGTGCCGCCAGCGGCAACGCCGGCCGCGTGGAATGCGTCAACCGCAGCAGCGTCAGCCGCGTGGAAACCGATCGTGCCGCCGTTCGCGAACGTGGCGGTGTTGCCATCGGCCGGGGTCATCACCAGCAGCTTGCCGGTTTCGGTGGCGTAAACGCAAGTGCGGTCGTTGACCTGGCCAACGCTGGCCACGCCCAGCGGCGCAAGGGCGGCGTCATAGAATGCCTTGGACTTGGCCAGATCCTGTGCGGAAATGCAGATATGGGTAAACATTGAATTCTCTCCCGTTGAAGCTTGTTAGAATACCACGACCGAGCGGATCGATTTGCCGGCGTGCATCAGTTCGAAGGCCTTGTTGATGTCTTCCAGCCCCATCACGTGGGTGATCATCGGATCGATTTCGATCTTGCCGGTCATGTACATATCAACGATCTTGGGCACATCGGTGCGACCCTTGGCCCCGCCAAACGCGGTGCCGCGCCAGTTGCGCCCCGTCACCAGCTGGAACGGACGGGTGCTGATTTCCTTGCCGGCTTCGGCCACCCCGATGATGATCGACGTGCCCCAGCCGCGGTGGCAGGCTTCCAGCGCGGTGCGCATCACTTCGGTGTTGCCGGTGGCATCGAAGGTATAATCGGCGCCGCCGTCGGTCATCATCACGATCTTGGCGACCACGTCCTCGCGGCTCATGCCCTTGGAATTGAGGAAGTCGGTCATCCCGAACTTGCGGCCCCATTCCTCGCGATCGGGGTTGATGTCGACGCCGATGATCTTGTTCGCACCGGCCAGCCGCGCGCCCTGAATCACGTTCAGCCCGATCCCGCCGAGGCCGAAGATCACCACGTTATCGCCCACTTGCACTTTGGCGGTGTTGACCACCGCGCCAACGCCCGTGGTGACCCCGCAGCCGATATAGCAGCTGGTCTTGAACGGCGCGTCTTCGCGGATCTTGGCCACCGCGATTTCGGGCAGCACGGTGAAGTTCGAAAAGGTGCTGCAGCCCATGTAATGAAAGATGGTCTGGCCCTTGTAGCTGAAGCGCGAAGTGCCATCGGGCATCAGGCCCTGGCCCTGCGTGGCGCGGATCGCGGTGCACAGGTTGGTCTTGCCCGACAGGCACGATTTACACTGGCGGCATTCCGGGGTGTAGAGCGGGATCACATGATCGCCGGGCTTCACCGAAGTCACCCCCGGGCCGACTTCGCGCACGATGCCAGCGCCTTCATGACCGAGGATCGACGGGAAGATCCCTTCCGAATCGAACCCGTCCAGCGTGTAGGCATCGGTGTGGCAAATGCCGGTCGCCATGATTTCGACCAGAACTTCGCCCGCCTTGGGGCCTTCCAGGTCAACTTCGACGATTTCAAGCGGCTGCTTGGGCGCAAACGCAACGGCGGCGCGGGTCTTCATGGAAATGGTGCTCCTCTCCGGTTGGGCCGGAATGTGTCGAAAATTTTGTAAGCTAAGCTTACTAAATGCCGCGGCGGTGCGTCAATGCGTTTCCCGCCTTGGCCATGCCGCAAACCACTGTGGCGCAGCGAATCGCCGCTTGGCAAGCGCGATGGCGCAGGTTAGCCCGGTGCCATGAAAGCATTGCGCGATCCTGATCGGCTGCTGGGCAACGGTCTGGTCGATATTCGCACACAGTTTCGCATTCCCGAAACCTTTCCCCAGCCGGTGCTGGCCGCCGCCGCGGCGGCTGCGCGGCG
This sequence comes from Pseudomonadota bacterium, assembly GCA_046050825.1. Lineage (GTDB taxonomy): Bacteria > Pseudomonadota > Alphaproteobacteria > Sphingomonadales > Sphingomonadaceae > Novosphingobium. The sequence goes on along the minus strand of JBJOPJ010000006.1, from coordinate 6,395 downwards.
CGTGCCCACGGTCCATGTCGATCGCACGGCGCTGCCGTTTGTCACGCTTGATCCAGCCGCTTCGAGCGATCTGGACCAGGCCTTCATGATCGAACGCTCGGGTGGGGATTTGCTGCTGCATTACGCCATCGCCGATGTGGCGTGGTTCGTGAACGATGGCGATCCGATCGATGCCGAAGCATGGGCGCGCGGCGAAACCACGTACCTGCCCGATGGTAAGGCCGGACTTTACCCCCCGATCCTGGCCGAAGGCGCGGCCAGCCTGCTGCCCGATGGGGATCGCCCGGCAGTAATCTTTACCACCCGCGTTGCCCCGGATGGCGCCGTTGCGCTTGTCGGGGCCGAGCGCGCCGTGGTCCGCAGCCGCGCCAAGCTGGCTTACGGCAGCGTCACATCGGCAGATCTGCCGGACGGCTTCGATGAACTGGCCCGCCGGATCGAGGCGGCCGAGGACCGGCGCGGCGCGGCCCGGGTCGATCCGCCCGAACAAGAGGTGGACGAGGATGCCGCCGGGCACTTTACTTTGCGGTTTCGCCCGTTGCTGCCGGCCGAAACGGGCAATGCGGCGCTTTCGCTGGCCAGCAACCTGGCGGTGGCGGATGCGTTGCTCAAGGCCGGGGCGGGGCTGTTTCGGGTCATGGCCGGCCCGGATGCCTATGCCACCGCGCGCCTGCGCCACACGGCGCGCGCGTTTGATCTAACCTGGCCAGCCGAAGCCAGCCTTGAACAGTTCGAACGCACGCTTGATCCGGCCCGCCCGCGCGATGCCGCGTTCATGCTGGCGGTGCGCCGGGCCGGGGCGGGGGCCAGCTATGTGCCATATCGGGCGGGCGTGGTGCCTTGGCACGCGGCGATGGCGGCCACTTACGTCCACGCCACCGCGCCCTTGCGGCGCTTGGCCGATCGCTATGTCGTGCAGGCGGCGCTGGCAGTGGCCAACGGACAACCCGTGCCGGCCGCCGATGCCGATGCGTTCGAGCGCCTGCCAGCGGTGATGGGCAAGGCTGGCGCAAGGGCCGCGCAGATTGAACGGGCGGTGGTCGATCTGGCCGAGGCCGCGATGTTGGCCGGCCGCGAGGGCGAGGATTTTGCTGCCGTGGTCACCGATCTTGCGGAAAGCGGCGCACGCATCCAGCTGTGCGAACTGCCGGTCGTGGCGCGCACACAGGCCCACAGCGTGGCGCCGGGCATGCCGATCCGGGTCCGGCTTGACCGCGCCGACCCGGTCCGCCGCGAAGTCAGCTTCTCGCGCATTGCCTGACGCAAAGTGCATGAATCGAGTTGCGCCAGCCCCGCGCGTAAGCTAGTGGCGCGCTTCCTGCGGGCAACCGCGGGTTGAGGCCCGATGGCGGAGTGGTTACGCACCGGATTGCAAATCCGTTTACGCCGGTTCGATTCCGGCTCGGGCCTCCACAGACCTTGGAATGCCGCTTTAGCTCAGTTGGTAGAGCACATCATTCGTAATGATGGGGTCACGTGTTCGAGTCACGTAAGCGGCACCACCACTTTCCTCTATGTCCCGAAAATGATGTTTGCAGGCCGTACTTGCTTGTCTGGCGGGGGCGTGATGCTGCGTTTCGGAAGGCTGGTGGCTGCGCTTTGGGCGGCATGGCGGCTGGAGGTAGCGGGAACCACAATTTCCTCATACCACCATGAATAATAAAGTTTTTTATGGAGTATTGGGTGAGATGGCCCCCAATATGGCCCCCAAATCTGCCGGTTGGATGCGAACGGCAACGAACAAATCACCTATCGGCGGGGCGGATCGAACTTCGATAGACACCCCCACCCCCTATCAAAATCCTACCCAGCCAGACCCTACCGGGGTGGCACCCCCCATTATGCAGAGATGGGACCCGAGCTTCCTTCGTACATACGATTTTGCGCGTTCGATCGTGTCCCGAGGCGTGCCTTACAGGCTTTTAAAACGCTGCATTTATCCCCATCAGCAGAACCGTGGAGTTCTTTTGGGTCGAACTTTCGGTGGTCCCCAGAGTGTCGCCCGGGGTGCCACCGGTGAGAAAGTTGAAGGGCAGATAGCCCTTCACGAGGATCGCCTCGGAAAAAAACTTCAGGTTGGGTTGCGGAGAGGCCGCGACCCCGGCCACCCACTGATCCTGACGATGCCATGGCGCCCCCTTCGGCCCGGCGATCAGCGTGCTGTAATCCAGTGACAGGGCAAGTCCGGGCAAGCCGCGGTTCACACGATATCTGGCGCCAACATCAAAGCTGGTGATGCGGTGGGCCGGATAGATATTCAGCGGAGGATTGGGATTGAAGGTCCCCGGCATTGCATGGGTCGTCTTAGCGAAATCGCCTTTCACTTCAAGCTGGTCCCAATGGAGCGTACCATAAAGGGCATAGGCCGGATTGGGATCCGTGCAGGTGCCGAAATGGGTGATGGGAAAGGTCTGGCAAAACGAACTGCCGCGCTCGTAAGACGCGCCGATCAGCAGACTGCGGCCTTCGGCCCCCAGCGGCGTCGTGTAATTCACGTCGACCACGTAATTGTTGATCTTGCTCGGCGTGTTGGTGCCTTCGACCGGCGTGTTGAGACCGCGGAATTGCGCGCCGCCTTGCACCGCTTCCAGACTGACATTCAACCGATCGTCCGAATAGCCCAGCAAGCCGCCGTAAGAGAGCCCGGAGAAGCTGTGCCAGTCGGTTGACAGGGTGAACGGATTGACTGTGTCGGTTTGTCCGAAGGGCGAATCCAGCTTACCGATCACCGCATAGAAAGGCGACTTCGCCAGATCGCCAAGTACGACATAGCCGCGCCGGACCTGAACCTGATTGCGCGACAATGCGGTGATCGAACCTGACCCGAAGCTTTGCTGGGGGTCATAAAGCAATTCAACATAGGCAGAGACCCACGGAGCGACATTCCCCGTCAACTGGACCTGGGCCGAGTGCAGGACGATTTCCGAAACAGTCTTGCCAACATGATTGGCTCCTGGATGGCGCATCAGATAGCCGAAATCGTCGGTGAAATTGGAGGTCTGGTAATCGGCCATCGCAGTCAGCGCACCACCAATGTACAGTCCATGCTGTGAAAGCTGGTTATCGCGCTTGGCGGTGAGCAAGTGGAGCGGCTTGCTCTTCCCCGCCGCAGTCGCATCGAGCATGGCGAAAGTGTAAGCGCTGTTCATCTGCACAAGTGCGCTTTGGTCAGGCGATGCCGTGCCGTTGTTTGCTGCTGTGGCCGGGATTGCCAAAGCTACATTGGCTTCATGCAGTGGCGCAGTAGGGGCTGTGTTATCGGCTGATTTTGCCTTGAGCAGTTCTATTTCGCTGCGGAGATCGCGATTTTCCTGTTCCAATTTATCCAGACGCTGGACCAGATCGCTAAGGCTTTGGGCTCTTGCAGGGAAGCTAATAGCTAATGTTGAAGCTACAGCCGCAATAGTAATTCCGCAACGAGTGCGATATAAATTCGAATTCCTCATTGCCACCCACCCCTTAATCCAATTGCAGGCTAGATTTTACATCATTCAGGCGCGACCCTAACTTCTACAAGACAGTGCCTCAAGTTCGTATTTCTCTGGACGCGTTTACACAGCCGCCTTTCACATCGAGCCCCCCGCTGTGCTTATATTGCGGAAAGCAACGGTGGCGGCATGCCATGCCAAGTGGGGCTTGGCGAGTACCATTTAAGGTTATTGGCGGGGTTTCCTGCCCCTCGTGCGGGTCGATCCCGGAGCGGTCATGCCCAGCGCAAACATCAGGTCTTCGGCCTCATGGAAGAATACCGACATCAGGTGGCGTTCGGCCTTGGCCTCCTGCGTCTCCTGCCCATGCCTATACTGCGGATGGTCAGCGCCTCGTTTGATAGTGTGCGGTCGACGCGCACCATGGTAGCGACAGACGGACATGCCGAAGGCGGCTGGGTTCCGGCACCTGTCACCGCGCGCCTTGCACTGCGCCGTGCAACGAGGGGTCTTGCCTGAGGTGATGTTGGGTAGGGGCATGGGCAGTTTTCTTACATTACATCTGTCGAGGCGCGGGCTGAACAGGCACTGGCCGCATTGCGCGCTGACCTCACCGTAGCCCGACTTAGACCCCATGATCCTCGCAGAACGCGACGGCCAGATCGGCAATGCGCAGCGCTTCGGCACAAATCCATTCGGTACTGGAAGCGCCTGATTTCAGAGCGCCATACTCCCCCTTGATAGACCGGGCAGTGGACATCTGGACTGCGTTACAATCGGCAAGGAGATGGTCTACCTGCGGCTTAATGGATATGACGAATTCGACAATCTCGGCTTCGGGCACGCCATGCAAAGTCAGAGCCTCGATGGCGGGGATCAGGTTGTACCCGAATTCGCGCGCGATGATCTCAGGAACCCCCTTCAGGCGGTAGGCCTTGTCCTCTTGGGTGCAACCCACGAGCATACTAGAACGGCGGTCGCAAGGGCGAGCGCGCAGGTACCCCGCGATGGAGCCGACCGTCTTCAGGTTGTGTTGTAGGTTGTCGCGGCTCTCGCGGACCTTGTGGGCGCTGATGCAATCGAAGGGGTAGTGCGCCTTGCGCTGCTTTATCGCGGCGCGAAATTGGGCAGAAGCGGTAGGCTTGGTCATAATGTGCCTCCCATCGTAACAGTGGTAACAGTGGTGTTAATGGTAGCTGCGCTGCCCGGTGTAACACGCGTAACGCGGTAACAGTTCACCGCGCTCCGCCTCATGCGTTACCGCCGTTACCGGGGTTACCACTCACACCACTACTACTACCGTTACCGAAATGAGTGGGGGTAGAGTACAGCCCGTGGGTGACCTTCAATTGCTGGTCATTCACCATAGACATTAGCAACTTTCGGGTGGCGTTCTGCCGCTTGCCCAGATGGTCGGCAATCTCACGTGGCTTCAGCCCGTCCGGATGAAAGGCAAGCAGATCGGTTATCTGCTTGCGCTCTGCGCTGATGAATACTTGCTGGGCAACGCCCAGCACCTCCCATTCGCCATTCGCCTTGCGGCTGATGGCAAGCTCATCGTCGTTGGGGATGTCGCGGCCGATCAACGAGAGTTTGTACTGCTTCTCCGACCTGACCCCGTCGATGACCAATGCGCCGTCCACGGCACCTGCTAGCCCGAGGGAGCCGCTGATCTGCTCCAGCGCGTCCGCGTCCGACTTGCCCTTCCTGTTGTGGTGAACAACTACGATGCAGCAACGGTTCCGGTTCGCCATTTCCGTCAGCGGGGCGAGCGCCTTGTAGTCCTGCTCATATACGTTGGAGTTGGTGGTAGCCGGGCGGACCTTGGCCAGTGTATCGATAACAACAAGCTTGGGCCTTTCCCGCTCGATCAACTCCTTGAGCCGGTCGAGACCGCCGGCATCGAACCGGGGCCATTCGGTGAATAGGAGCAGATCAGACGTCGCATACCCTTGCGGGCGAAGCTGCTTCAACCGGTCCTGTAGCCGCCGCTGGTTGTCCTCCAGGGCGAGGTACACGGCCTTACCCTTGCTGGCCTGCTGCCCCAACGTCACCAGCCCGAGCGCCACCGCCAACGAAATCTGAAGCCCGAGCCACGACTTGCCCACCTTGGGGCGCGCTGTGAGGAGATAGCACCCCTCGGGGAGGATATTCGGGATGACCCATTTCAACGGCGCGAAGTGTTTCTGCGCCAGTTCCGCCGCAGTGATGCCATCCGAGGTGCCGACACTGGGCGCAGTACGAGGATTGCGCGCACCGTGATCCAGCCCGCGTTCGATCTTGGTCTTCAACTGGTCCTTGGTCCAAGGCTTGCCCGGATCGAAATCTTTCATCTGCATCGCAGCGCACAGCAATTCGTCATGCGCGGTCCTGCGATCCAGTTCATCGCCTGCGACAAGGGAGCCAATCTTGAGGGCAGCGGCATTCAAGGTGAATTCCTGCTCACCATCGTTCGCATTGCGGATGGCATCACACTCCGACCGCAGAGCCTTTGCGCCATACATCGAGCAGAACAACGGGGCATGGCGGTTTCCCTGAGGCTCCTTCACCTTCTTCGGGCGCTTGACCAAACGCGTGAGCAGTTCTTGGGGCATGGGCTTCAGCGGCCCACTATGCTCGAAGTAGTACGCACCGCCGTCGTGACGGGACGGCGGAACGATAACGTACCCGCCATCACCACGGGTATCTGCACCGGGCATGGGCCTCACCCTGCTCTTCAAGGGCTGCGAGGGGTCCCGCTCGAACCACACATGGAAGCCCTTGCGGGTCTTCACCACCGTGTGGCCGGAAAAGCCGAGATTGTACTCCGCCTCGAACGTGTGGGGATCATCAATGTCGAGAACATCGATACCGGCACGCTCACCCGTAGGCATACCGATCAGTGCGTTCGGGTGATCCTGCCACCACTTCTTGATCTGCGTTGCATGGGTCGTGGCATCCTTGAAGCCATGCGCGGTCAGCGGCCGC
>JBJOPJ010000005.1:0-35790 GCA_046050825.1 Pseudomonadota bacterium | reverse complement strand
GATGCCACGGCGGAATTGCCGATGTTGGCGTTGATCTTGACCAGGAAGTTGCGGCCGATCGCCATCGGTTCGGCTTCGGGGTGGTTGATGTTGCTGGGAATGATTGCCCGGCCCCGCGCCACTTCATCGCGGACGAATTCGGGGGTGACGTAATCGGGGATGCTGGCGCCCCAGTCCTGCCCATCGCGGACATAGTCCTTCAGCATCGCTCGGCCCAGGTTTTCGCGCGTGGCAACATATTCCATTTCCGGCGTGATGATGCCGCGCCGGGCATAGTGCATCTGGCTGACGTTCATGCCCGTCTTGGCGCGCAGCGGCCGGGCCACCACGTTGGGGAAAGCGGGCACGCCGCCCGAGCGATCGGGGCCAAGCTGGCCGTTGTCTTCAGGCTTGAGCGCGCGGCCAGCATAGTCTTCGACATCGCCGCGCGCCATGATCCAATCGCGGCGCAGCTGGGGCAGGCCGCTGGCGATATCGATCTGCACCGCGGGGTCGGTATAAGGGCCGGAGGTGTCATAGACGCGCACCGGCGCTTCGCCCGAGCCGGGCTCGAGGTGGATTTCGCGCATCGCCACTTTGAGCGGGCCAACGTGGATTTTCTTCGAGCCGCGGATCGGCCCGGTGGTGACGCCGATTTCCAGCTTGGCGTTGATGTCGGCCATAATGCGCTCCTTCGGTGGGCGCAGGGGCGGCAAGGTGCGATGACCGGCCACTCCCTCCGCCCGTGCTAACGGGTTCAGGTTCGACGGGTCGGGCGATGCTAACCGCCCCTCTCAGCCAAGCGGCTCCCCGGGGATGGCGTGGTAATAGACGGTGCGGCGCTGGCCGTCTAGGGCGCGGCTATGACGATGCTGTACCGCTGCGATGCTCCGGCTGCCGAAATTGCGCGGGTGTTCGGCGCGCGCGCCGGGGATGATCCCTGGGCGGGCGGGCATGTGACCCCCGGTGGCTTTGCCCCGGTGGTAACGGCGGGGCGGGAATTCGTGGCCGGGCCGCGTACCGCGCGCCAGCCGCGCCGCCTGATCCCGCGGCTATGGGGCGTGCCGCCGCCGCCCGCCGCGGGCGAGCGCGGCCGCGCGGTTCACAGCGTGCGCAATCCCGATAGCCCGTTCTGGATCGGCAATTTGCGCAACAGCGAATTTCGCTGTCTGATCCCGGCCACGGCCTTCATGGAATGGGGCAAGGGGGTGGATGGCGCAGGCCGGCGCACCCAACACTGGTTCGCTTGCGCCGATCAGCCGCTGTTCGCCTTTGCCGGGGTGTGGAAGGACAGCGAAGTGGCCAGTTTCGCGGTGCTGATGTGCGCGCCCAATGCCGCGCTGCGCGCCGCCGGGCGCGATGCGATGCCGGTGATCCTGCCCGCCGGCGATGAAGCGCGGCAGTTGTGGTTGCACGGCGAGTGGGCCCGCGCCAAGACGCTGCTGGAACCGTATCCTTCGGCGCTGATGCTGGAACGCCAGCCGCGCTAGCGCAGCGGCCGCGCCGGTTACTGGAAGCGCGCCGCGCCCGCGATCGCCAGGGCAAGCCCCAGCAATACCGTGGACGATGCCCAGCCGCGATGCATGTGCGACAGCGAACGCAGCCAGAACTGGGTGTAGATATCGCAGAACCCAAGGATCGCCAGGGCTTCGATCATCATCACCCCGCCCAGCGCTTTGATCACGCAGGCCAGCACATCGGCCGGCACCCACGGGTTGGCCAGATAGATCACCGCGCCGACCAGCAGTTCCAGCATCCCGCACACGAATTGCAGAGCGGGGGATTGTTCGACTTCGCCGATCATCGTGCGCCAGATGCCCGGTTTGCGCAGCGCGCCAATGCCCGCGAACAGGGCCGACAGCCCCAGCAGCAAGGCTGACCATGCGGTCACATCAAGCATCGTGTTCATCCCATCCTCCAGCCCATTTCAGCTTACTGGCAGCCCTTCCCAAGGGCGTGGCTGGCGCAAGGATGGGCGGCGCGGGGGCGCTTGTCCAGAGGGCGCGAAGGTGGCTGGACATTAATTGATCGCTTAAACATACTCCCCCCAAGCCCGGGCAACGGGCATGGGAGAGAATCGGAACATGGCATCGGCTTCACGCTTGCCGCGCGTCTGCATCATTGGTGCCGGCTGCTCGGGCTTCACCACCGCCAAGCGCCTCAAGGACTATGGCATTCCGTTCGATATCTACGAAGCGTCGGACGATATCGGCGGCACGTGGTATTACAACAACCCCAACGGGATGTCGGCCTGTTACCAAAGCCTGCACATCGATACGTCGAAGTGGCGGCTGGCGTTCGAGGATTTCCCGGTTCCCGCCGAATGGCCCGATTACCCGCACCATTCGCAATTGCTGCAGTATTTCCACGATTACGTGGACCACTTTGGCCTGCGTCCGCACATCCGGTTCAACACCCGGGTCGAAAGCGCCGAGCGCGGCGCGCAGGGCGGCTGGACGATCACGCTCTCCACTGGCGAAGTGCAGCATTATGATGCGCTGGCGGTGGCGAACGGCCATCACTGGGCCGCGCGCATCCCCGAATATCCGGGCCAGTTCGATGGCGTGCAGATCCATTCGCACCAATACCGCACCCCGTTCGAACCGGTGGATTGCATCGGCAAGCGCGTGCTGGTGGTGGGCATGGGCAACAGCGCGATGGATATCGCCAGCGAACTGTCGCAGCGGCCGATGGCGGGCAAGCTGTTCGTATCCACCCGGCGCGGGGTGTGGATCTTCCCCAAGTATTACCAGGGCCAGCCGCTCGACAAGAACCCGGCCCCGGCGTGGCTGCCCAAAGGGCTGAAGCAGTGGCTGGGCGGGCGCATGGTCAAGAAGCTGGTCGGCAAGATGAGCGACTATGGCTTGCCCGAACCCGAAATCGGCCCGTTCGAAAGCCACGGCACGGTTTCGGGCGAGTTTCTGCTGCGGGCCGGCTCGGGCGATATTGCAATGAAGCCGGGCGTGGAACGGCTGGATGGCAAGGACGTGGTCTTTACCGATGGCAGTCGCGAGGCGGTGGACGTGATCGTGTGGGCCACCGGCTATGACATCAGCTTTCCGTTCTTCAAGGACCCGGCCTTCACCGCGGATACCGACAATCGCCCGCCGCCGCTGTACAAGCGGATCATCCAGCCCGGCGTGCCCGACTTGTTCTATATGGGGCTGGCCCAGCCGCTGCCCACGCTGGTCAACTTTGCCGAACAGCAGTCCAAACTGGTCGCGGCCTATCTGGCCGGGGACTATGCCACGCCCGATGCGGATGAGATGCGCCGCATCATCGCCGCGGACGAGGATTACTATACCGGCCAATATTATGCCGCGCGCCGCCACACGATCCAGCTGGACTTCGATCACTATGTCCGCGCGCTGAAAAAGGAATTGGACAAGGGCGCCAAACGGGCCGCAGCCAAGGGCAAAGTGCTGCCGGTCCCGGCCCGTGAACTGGAGGAGGCGTGATCATGGCCAGCGTTGCAGAGCGTCCGCTCAACCCGTTCGATGTCAGCCAGGATGCGCTGTACGTCCACAATACGTGGCGCGAACCCTTTGCCAAGCTGCGCGCCGAAATGCCGATTTCGTGGCGCACCGAAAGCCCGTTCGGGGCGTACTGGTCAGTGGTGACGCATGATCTGGTGCAAGAGGTGGAATTGCGCGCCGATGTGTTCTCGTCGCGCTGGGACATGGGCAACATCACGATCGCGGATTCGGTGAACGGTGAAGGCTTCCCCAATTTCATCGCGCAGGATGCCCCGATCCACACCGCCCAGCGCCGGGTCATCGCTCCGGCGTTTTCGCCCAGCCAGATGCTGAAGCTGGACAAGCAAGTGCGCGAACGCACGACCATGCTGATGGACGGGCTGCCGATCGGCGAAACCTTTGACTGGGTCGAACGGGTTTCGATCCCGCAAACGCTGGGGATGCTGTGCATCCTGTTCGATATGCCGTTTGACGAATGGCGCGATATCAAGCGCTGGTCGGATTGGGCCAGCGGGGTTTCGGCCGAAAACCTGACCGAGGAATATCGCGCGCAGTTCCTGGTCCAGATGGGCGAGATGCTGGCCCGGTTCGACGCCGAACTGGAAGACCGCCGCGGCAAGCCGCCAACCGACGATCTGCTGAGCCGGATGGTCCATTCCGAAGCGATGGGCAACATGTCGCCGATGGAGCGGATCGCCAATATCGCGCTGCTGATCGTGGGCGGCAACGACACCACCCGCAATTCGATGTCGGCGCTGGTCGAAGCGTTCGATACCTATCCCGATCAGCTTGCCCGGCTGCGCGCCGATCCATCGCTGATCCCCAATGCCGCGCAGGAAATCATCCGTTGGCAAAGCCCGGTCACCCACATGCGGCGCACCGCGCTGGAAGATACCGAACTGGGCGGACAAGTGATCCGCAAGGGCGAAAAAGTGGTGATGTGGTACATTTCCGCCAACCGCGACGAAGCCGTTTTCCCGGATGCCGAACGTTTTGACGTTGGCCGGGAAAATGCGCGCCGGCACCTTGGCTTTGGCCACGGGATTCACCGCTGCGTCGGGGCCAAGCTGGCCGAAAACCAGATTGCCGCGCTGCTGACGGAAATCGTCAACCGGAAGATCCGGATCGTTCCCCAAGGCCCTGCGGCGCGGCTGGCCAGCCCGTTCCTGCATGGCTTCACGGCGCTGCCGGTGAAGATCGAACAGGATTAGGCCGTGGCGGAATGGAACACCCTGCGGGTTGAACAGGAGGGGCCGATCCTATGGGTGCGCCTGAACCGGCCCGAGGTGCTGAACGCCTATACCAACGAAATGGGCGCCGAACTTGTCCGCGCGTTCGGGCAGGCCGATCGCGATGACAGCGTGGGCGTGGTGGTGCTGGGCGCCACCGGCCGGGTGTTCTGTGCCGGGGCGGATGTTTCCGCCGGCGCGGGGGCGTTCGATACGCACAGCGGCGAAGGCGCGAAAAACTTTGGCGCGCGGGGCGGCGCGGCGCGCGCGGACAGCAATTTCATCGCCGCAATGATGAACTGCCGCAAACCCTCGCTGGTGGCGTTCAATGGGTCTGCGGCCGGGGTCGGGCTGACGCTGACCCTGCCGTGCGATATTCGCATCGCGGCAGAAACCGCCAAGTTCGGCTGCGTTTTCACCCGCCGCGGGCTGGTGCCCGAAGCGGGTTCGGCGTGGTTCCTGCCGCGGCTGGTCGGGCTGGCCACGGCGCTTAAATGGTGCATGACCGGGGCGCTGGTGCCCGCGGCCGAGGCACTGGCCGCCGGGCTGGTGACCGAGACGGTGCCCGCTGAGCAAGTTGAGGCGCGGGCGCGCGAACTGGCGCTGGAAATTGCGAACAGCTGTTCGCCGGTGGCGCTGGCGCTGACCCGCCGGATGTTGTGGCATTTTGCGGGTGAAGCGGGGCCGCAAGGCGCGCTGTCGGTCGATGCCGCGCTGAACATTGCGCTTGGCGCGCAGGGCGATGTGCATGAAGGGGTGGCCGCGTTCCTTGAAAAGCGCGCGCCCAGCTTTCCGCTGAAAGTCAGCCAAGACATGCCCGACACCCCGTGGTGGCCGGCCGACCCCACCGGTGGATATGGCCGCGACGCCTGACGCGGGAAACTGCCCACACCAAAATCGTCCGCGTTCAGCTTCGCGACAGGGCTGATGCTTGAAGGGCGGCCCTGAAATGGGCAAAAGGCGGCATTGGGCAACCGGGCCGCAGGGTTTGCGGCCTGAACGCGGCTTGCCGCGTACCCCGAATTGGAGCTGATGATGTCGAAGTGGGGCAATATTTCCGGACGTAGCTTGTCGGTGCTGGGCGTTCCGGTGCGGGGCGTGCCGGCTCTGGCAGTGCTGGCTGTTGCTGGCCTGGTGCCAGCTTCGGCCCATGCGGCCCGCCAGCCGGAAAATATCCTGCCGGCATCCGCGCCTGCTCTGAACCAGGCCCCGACCGCGGCCCCAGCACCGATCCCGGCGCCCACGCCAGCGGCGGCACCTGCTGCGGTTCAGGCGCCGCTCGCTCCGGAACTGGTGGTGGAACCGGTCATGCACTGGCCGATGGCTGATGCGCAGGCCTTGCTGGGTGTGATCCTGAAGATCGGCGCTGAAGGCCTCAATCCCGACGATTACCAGCTCGATGCCTTGCGCGCGGCAATTCTGGGCGGCGAAGGCGCGGAACTGGATGCGCAGGCCAGCCGGTCGTTTGCGTGGCTGGCCGAAGATATGCGCGATGGCCGCACGCGGATGGATTCGCGGTTGCAGTGGTTTGCGGTCGATACCGATGTCGATGCCAACCCGACCGATGCATTGATGGAGCGGGCGCTGGCCAACCACGATGTGGCCGGGGTGATCGCTGGTCTCGCCCCCACGCACCCCGATTATGCCTTGCTCAAGGCCCGGCTGGCGGCGCTGCCCAAGGCCAACAAGGCGGCGCGCGATCTGGTGCGTATCAACATGGATCGCTGGCGCTGGCTGCAGCGCGATCTGGGCAAGTTTTATCTGTTCACCAACGTGCCCGAATACCAGCTGCGGCTGACGGTCGATAATACCATCATCCGTTCGTACAAGACGATCGTTGGCAAGCCCGGCAAGACGGCCACCCCGCAGCTGGCCGAAGTGGTCGAAGGCGTGATCTTCAATCCCACGTGGACCGTGCCGCAATCAATCGTGGTGGGCGAAGGGCTGGGCGCGCGCTTGGTCAACAATCCCAAGCAGGCCGCGCGCGAAGGGTACAAGGTCACCAAAGCAGCGGACGGCACGATCATCGTGGTCCAGCAGCCCGGCGCCAACAATTCGCTGGGCCGGCTCAAGCTGGACATGCCCAACGAGCACGCAATCTTCCTGCACGATACGAACGCACGGCAGCTGTTCAAGCTGCCCAGCCGGGCGCTTAGCCATGGCTGCGTGCGCACCGAAAACGCGGTGCAGTTGGGGATGACGATGGCGCGGCTGGGGGGTGGCATCCCGACCGCCCAAACGCAGGACATCGCCAATTCGGGGGTCTACACCAAAGTACCGATGACCCGGACTTTCCCGATTTACCTGACCTATTTCACGTACGCCACGGACATCACCGGCAAACTGGCCGTGTTCAAGGACATCTATGATCGCGATGCGGCGGTTCAGGCTTCGTTTGCGGCCCCGCGCGCGCCGTGGGATGGCAAGCGCAAGTCCAGCGAAGCGATTATCAAGCTGGATAACCCGCTGTAAGACAAGCCGCGCTGATCCGGGATCTGCGCCCGGATTGCGGGGTGCCGATCAGACGTCGCCGATCCGGTCCGCGAACAGCAGGCGCCCGCCCGACAGGTGCCACAGCGCCTCGTTGAACTGTTCGGGGGCCATTGCAAAACAGCCTTCGCTGCGGCCCAGCTTGCCGTGCTTGGCGATCATGCTGGCATCGGCATACCACGCCGGATGCATCACGATGGCGCGGTCCAACGCATTGGAATTGTCTTGGTCCAGCCCCAGCAAGCGGATCGATGTGCCGTACTTGCCGTTGTACCATTCCGCCGTGAGATAGGCTCCGCGCGAAGTGGCTTCCGATCCCTGCACGTTCGAGAAGTTTTGCAGAAAGCCGCTGTGTTCCCGATCAGAGCCGCGCCCGTGGGCGACATAGAACGATCGCAGCGTGCCGTTTTCAAGGTTGGCAAAGTGCAACCGCGGCAAGGTCGAAGGGCGAGCGAAATCGGCCACGCCAACCACGTCGGCGCGCCACAGCCGGCTGCCCGCGCGATCGCGTTCGCGCGCGGCGATTTCCAGCACGCGGCGGTCATAGGCCGGATTTGGCGCCAGCACGGTGGGCAGGGCCGGTTCGGGCGCAACCAGTTCAGCCTTGGCCAGTTCAGCCTTGGCCCCTTCAGGGGCGGGCGGGGCGATCCCGAACGCCTTGTCGAAATCATCGCCCAGCGTTTGCGCCAGCGCGCGGCCCGGCAGCGCCATGGCTGCGCCGGCCGCCAATGCGCCCCGCAGCAAGTCCCGGCGATGAAAGGCCCCAGTCATGGGTTGTGGATAACACTGCGCGGGATGTGATTTCAAGACCTAAGCGGCGGAAACCCGAGCGCTTGCGCCCAGCCGTGTCAAGGCATCGCCATCTACGCGCATCACCGTCCACTCGTCCATCGCCTTGGCGCCCAGTGCCCGATAGAACCCGATTGCGGGTGCATTCCAGTCCAGCACCCACCATTCCAGGCGGGCGCAATCCCGTTCCACCGCCAGCATCGCAAGGTGTGAAAGCAGGGCCTTACCAAGGCCGCTGCCGCGCGCTTCGGGCCGCACGAACAAGTCTTCCAGATAGATGCCGGGGCGGCCCTCGAACGTCGAAAAGTTATGGAAGAACAAGGCAAAGCCCATTGCCACGCCATCGATCTCGCCGATCACGACTTCGGCATAGGGCCGCGCGCCGAACAGTTTCTGTGCCAGCACGCCTTCATCAAAGCGGACTTCGTGGGCCAGCTTTTCGTATTCCGCCAGATCGCGGATCAATTGCGCGATCAGCGGCAGATCCGCCGGGGTTGCGGGGCGAATGGCAAGTGTCATGCTGTAATCCTCCGGGCGAGTTGTGGCCACAAGATGCCCAGGGCAAGCCCGGCCATCACCAATGCAAAGGCGGTCAATTTCCACGCTGGCAGCGGCTCGTTAATCAGCATGGCCGATGCGCCCAGCCCGAACACGGGGACCAGCAACGACAGCGGGGCCACGCTGCCAGCGGGATGGCGCGACAGCAGCCAGCCCCACACGCCATAACCGAACATCGTGTTGCCCACCGATTGCCACAGCACCGCACCCCAGGTTTTCGCATCGGCACTGGCGATGCCCGCGGCGATGCGGGGCCAGCCTTCGGTCAGCAGCGCCATGCCCAGCAGCGGCGGAACCGCGAAGACGCTGGACCACACCACATAAGCCAGCATGTTGACCGGCCCGGCCGCGCGCGAGGTTATGTTGCCCAGCGCCCAGCACAGCGCGGCGCAGACCACCAGCGCCAGGCCCAGCGGGGTGGCGCTGCCATCGGTATGCAGGGCAATTGTGGCAAGGCCGCCAACCGCCAGGACCAGCGCGGCAACTTGGGCCGGGGCAATCCGTTCGCCGGTCAGGCGCATCGATAGGCCGATGGTGAAAAAGACTTGGAGTTGCACCACCAGCGAAGCCAACCCCGGCGTGATATCGCTGCGCATGGCGGTGAACAGCAGGCCGAACTGCCCAGCCCCGATCAGTACGCCATAGGTGGCCAGATTAGCCCAGGGCACCGGCGGGCGCTTGATGAACAACGCCAGCGGCACGAACGCGAATGCAAAGCGTAGGCCGGCCAGCGTCAGCGGTGGCAAATGCGCCAGCGCCAGCTTGATCACCACGAAGTTGGTGCCCCACACGGCCATAACGGCCAAGGCCAGCAACAGGTGCAGCGGCGGCAAGCCGCGGTGTTGGGTGGCTGGCATCAGCGGGCGATCACGCCGCGCCGCTGGCGGGGGATGCAGCAGCTTCGATTTCAGCAGCTTTGGCTTCGACTAGGGCGACGATGTGATCCAGCATCTCGGCGCTTCCGATGTGGTGGTCGGTAACGCCGGACAGGTAGACCATGTGCTTGCCGTTGCCGCCGCCGGTCAGTCCGATATCGGTTTCGCGCGCTTCGCCGGGGCCGTTGACCACACAGCCCAGCACCGACAGCGAAAGCGGGGTCTTGATATGGCTCAGCCGGTCTTCCAGCGCCGCCACGGTGCGGATCACATCGAACCCCTGCCGGGCGCAACTGGGGCAGGATACCACCCGCACTCCGCGGGTGCGCAGGCCAAGGCTTTTCAGGATTTCAAAGCCCACGCGGACTTCTTCTTCGGGTTCTGCCGAAAGCGACACCCTGATCGTATCGCCCACCCCGGCCCACAGCATGTTGCCGATCCCGATGCTGGATTTCACGGTGCCGCCGATCAGCCCGCCGGCTTCGGTAATGCCAAGGTGCAGCGGGCAATCGACCGCTTCGGCCAGGCCCATGTAGGCGGCCACGGCCAGGAACACGTCGCTGGCTTTCACTGCCACTTTGTATTCGTGGAAATCGTGGTCTTGCAGCAGCTTGATATGGTCCAGCGCGGATTCTACCAGCGCTTCGGGGCAGGGTTCGCCGTATTTTTCGAGCAAGTCCTTTTCCAGGCTGCCCGCGTTGACTCCGATGCGGATCGCGCAGCCATTGGCCTTGGCGGCGCGCACCACTTCGGCCACGCGCTGGCTGGAACCGATATTGCCGGGGTTGATCCGCAGGCAGGCCGCACCCGCATCGGCGGCTTCCAAGGCGCGCTTGTAATGGAAATGGATGTCCGCGATCAGCGGCACCCGTGCCGCCTTGGCGATCTGGCGGAACGCGGCGGTGCTGGCCTCATCCGGGCAGGATACGCGGATCAGGTCGGCGCCGGCATCCTCGCAGCGGCGGATCTGGTTGATCGTGGCAACAGGATCGCTGGTCAGCGTGTTGGTCATGGTCTGCACCGTGATCGGCGCATCCCCGCCAACCGGCACAGTGCCGACCATGATCTGACGCGATTTGCGACGCGCGATATCGCGCCAGGGCCTGATTGAAGACATGGCGGGCGATATAGGGATTTAGAACCGCTGCGCGAAGAGGAATTCGGGATCGATGTGATCGCCCACCTTGAAAGTGATGTCGGCCACTTTGGCAAAGCCATAACGCTGGTAAAAACGATGGGCGCCAGCGTTGTCGGCATAGACCGAAATTTGCACTTCATCGGCCTTGCGGGCGGCGAACTGGTCCATCGCCCAGTCCATCAGCGCCTTGCCGATACCCATGCCGGTGGCGTCCGATGCGGTGTACAGCTGTTTCAGCTCCATCACGTTGCTGCCGCGCGCGTGCTGGGGAAAGCCGCAAGTCAGGCCGATCTTGCAATACCCCACCAGCCGCCCGCCGGCTTCGGCCAGCCGGTAGACCCGCGCCGGGTTGGCCAGTTCGGCGGCGATCGCGGCTTCGGACAGCGATTCTTCCAGAAACGCGTTCAGGTTTTCCGCGCTGTAGAGGTGGCCGAACTTGGCCACGAAGCTTTCGGTGGCAAGGTGCGAGATGGCGGGAATGTCGGCGGGGGCGGCGGCGCGCAGGATCAGTTCACTCATGCCGGGTTTCTGCTATGCATCGGGCATGATGACAAGAACGATCCGCCGCCTGCCGTTGGTTGCCGCCGCCGTGCTGGCGCTTTCACCTGCCGCCAATGCGGCCCCGCGCTGGTCGATCGCGATCCATGGCGGCGCCGGCACGATGAGCCGCGCGGCGATGACGCCCGCCAAGGAAGCCGAATACCGCGCCGCGCTGGACCACGCGCTGAAGGCCGGGGAAGCGGTGCTGGCCGTTGGTGGCAGCGCGCTGGACGCGGTCAGCGCGGTGGTGACCACGATGGAGGACGATCCGCACTTCAATGCCGGCAAGGGGGCGGTGTTCACGTGGGAAGGCCGCAATGAACTGGATGCCGCGATCATGGATGGCCGCACCCGCGCGGCTGGCGCCGTGGCGGGGGTGACCACGGTCAGGAACCCGGTAAAGCTGGCGCGCGCGGTGATGGAAAAAGGCCCGCACGTGATGCTGGCGCGTGAGGGGGCGGAACAGTTCGCGCGCGAAAATGGTCTGGAAATCGTCGATCCGCAGTATTTCTACACGCCCGAACGCTGGAAGCAGCTTGAGGAGATGAAGGCCCAGAAGCTGAGCTGGTACGATGTTGATCGCAAGTATGGCACGGTCGGTGCTGTGGCGGTTGATCAGGCCGGCCACGTGGCCGCGGCCACTTCAACTGGCGGGATGACCGGCAAGCGCTGGGGCCGGATCGGGGATTCGCCGGTGATCGGCGCGGGGACTTATGCCGATGACCGGGCCTGCGCGGTTTCGGCTACGGGCTCGGGCGAATTCTTCATCCGCGAAGGCGTGGCCCACGAAATCTGCGCACGGCTGCGCTTCACCCATGACAGCGCGCAGGCCGCCGCCGATACGGTGATGGCCGAAACCGGCGCGCTGGGCGGCGATGGCGGGGTGATCGTGGTGACGCCCGATGGACAGGCGGTGTTTTCGTTCAACACGCCGGGCATGTACCGCGCCCGCGGCACCAGCGCTGGATTGCACGAAGTGGCGATCTTCAAGGACGACGCCGCCCCCAAAAAATAGCGGGGCCGCTTATTCAGCCGCGCAGCAGTTCCTGCGGATAGCAGCCCAGGATGCGCAGCGCCTTGGCATGGAACGCCAGTTCTTCAAGCGCGCGATCAACCGCGGGATCGCCCGGCGCGCCCACGATATCGACGAAGAACATCGTGGCGGAAAAGCTGGCGCCCTTCTGATAGCTTTCCAGCTTGGTCATGTTGACCCCGTTGGTCGCCAGCCCACCCAGCGCCTTGTACAGCGCGGCGGGGATGTTCTTCACTTCGAAGACGAACGTGGTCATCGCTTGCCGCCCGGCAAGCTGTGCGGGATCGAGCGGCTTGTTGGCCAGCACCACGAACCGGGTGGTGTTATCGTGGGCGTCCTCGATCCCTTCGGCCACGATGTTCAGGCCATAGAGTTCGGCGGCGATCCGCGGCGCAATTGCGCAGGCTTCGGGGTCGCCCATTTCGGCGACATAGGCTGCGGCCCCGGCCGTATCGGCATAGGCCATCGGCACGATCCCCCGCTCCCGCAAATAATGGCGGGTCTGGCCCAGCGCTTGCGGGTGGCTGTAGGCGGCCTTGAACGGCCCATCGCCCAGCCCCATCAGCGCATACGTGATCGGCAGGAAATGTTCGCCGGTGATGAACAGGCCGCTTTCCGGCAGCAGGAAATGGATATCGGCCACCCGGCCATGCTGGGAATTTTCGATCGGGATGATCGCACGGGCGGCGCGCCCTTCCTTCACGGCATCGATCGCGTCTTCGAAGCTGAAGCACGGCAGCGGCAGGCAATCGGGGGCGTATTCCAGCGCGGCGCGATGCCCGTTGCAGCCCGGTGCGCCCTGAAACGAGATCGCGCGGGCCGGATCGGCCGCGGCAGCGCGGACCATTTCATCGACACGGGCAAGCGCGGGGGCGGGGAAACTGTGCATGGTGCAGGCGGTTACGGCAGTCAGCCGATGCTTACAAGTCCGAGCTTTTCATCGCGAAGATTGGCGTATGGGGTTCATGCGCGGCCATGCGTTCCAGCAGCAGGTCCAGTTCGGGTTCGGCGATGATGATCCCCTGGTGCGCCGCGCGGACAAAGCCAACCTCGACCATGTGGGCATTGAAGGCGATCAGGTGATCGTAGAACCCAAACGCATTGAGCAGGCCGACCGGTTTGGCGTGATAGCCCAGCTGCGCCCAGCTGACGGCTTCCCACAGTTCGTCCATCGTCCCCACCCCGCCCGGAATGGTCAGAAAGCCATCGGACAGGCGCGTGAACGCGGCCTTGCGTTCGTGCATATCGGCCACGGTGATCAATTGCGTGCAATCGTGGTTGGCCACTTCGGCGCTGGCCAGTGCGGCGGGGATCACCCCGATCACTTCGCCCCCGGCATCGAGCGCGCCCGCGGCCACCGCGCCCATCAGCCCCAGCCGCCCGCCGCCATAGACCACGCCGATGCCCCGCCCGGCCAGCGTGCGGCCAACTTGTGCGGCCAGTTCGATGTAGCGCGGGTCTGCCGGGGTGGCAGAGCCGCAATAGACAGCAAGGCGCTTCAACGCAGATCCTCCAGAACAAGCTTGGCCGTGGCCTTGGCGCTGGCCAATACCGCCGGAACGCCAGCGCCCGGATACGTTCCCGCGCCAACCAGATAGACATTCGCCAGCTTGGCGTCGCGGTTGGGCGGACGCAGCAGCCAGTCTTGCAGGTGGGTTGGTTCAAGCCCCCACGCGCTGCCAAGGTGGGAGTTGAGATCAAGCGCGAAATCGCGCGGCGTGACGTGAAACTTGGTGATGATCCGATCGTGGATATCGGGCACCAAGCGGCGCCCGATTTCGTCCAGCACACGCTGTTCCAGCATCGGCCCCACTTGCTCCCAGTCGATCGGCAGCTTGCCTTGATTGGCTACCGGAACGGCCGCGCTGAACAGGCTTTTCCCTTCGGGAGCCAGTGATGGGTCGGTTATGCTGGGGTGGCTGAGCATGACCATGAAATCACGCGGCAGCACGCCGTGGTCAAAGATGTCTTCAAGCAGGCTGTGGTGGCGCGATGCCATCAGCACCATGTTGTGCGGGATGCCGGGCCAGCTGCCTTCCAGTGCGAAATGGACCACGAACAGGCCGGGCGAAAAACGCCGCTGCGCCAAGGAGCGGGCCATTTCCGGGCCGCGGGGCAACCCGCTCAGCAGGTCGCGATAAGTGTGGACCACATCGGCGTTGCTGGCCACGGCATCGAACCGCTCTTTCCAGCCGCTCTGGGTTTCGACTTCGCTGGCGCGATTGCCCAGCGTGTGGATGGTCAGCACCGGATCGTGCAGCCGCACGGTTCCGCCCAGCCGTTCAAACTGAGCCAGCATGGCGGCGACCAAGCGGTTGGTTCCGCCCTTGGCGGCCCACACCCCGCCCTGCTGTTCCAGCGCGTGGTCAGCCAGCGCGATTGCGCTAGTGGCCAGCGGGTTGGCCCCGCGCCGCAAGGCATTGAACGACAAGACCTGGCGCAGCCGGTCGTGCTTCACGAAACTGGCGACTAGGCCTTGCAGGCTGCGCCAGGCCTGATGTCGCAGCAGCACCGGCAGCGCGTTGACCAGCCCAGCCAGATCACGGGTGCGCGGCCCTGAAAGGCGGGCGCGCCGGTCGGTCAGCGCGGCAGCGGCGTGCCGGGCCAGATCATCGTAACCCGCCAGATCGGCCGGCGATAGTCGCGCGATTTCGCGGGTCAGCGCGGGTTCTTCGCCCGACAGGTCGAAATGGACCCCGTCAGGCCAGCTGAACCGGCAAAATGGGGCAACGGGCAGCAGTTCGATGTCGTCGGCCATGTCATGCCCGGTCATCGCCCACAGTTCGGCAAAGGCGGCGGGATCGGTGATCGTGGTCGGGCCGGTATCGAACGTGAAGCCGGCCTGCTGTTCGGATCCGGCGCGGCCGCCGGGCCGGTCGCGGGCTTCGATCAGCACCGTTTCGATGCCGGCAGCCTGCAGCCGGATCGCCAGCGCCAGTCCGCCCAGCCCGGCGCCGATCACGCACGTCCGCTTGCCCTGGAATATCCGGGCAGGCGAAGCATGGGCAGGTGACTGGAGAGCGGTATCCGTCATGCCAGCCTCCTTTCGGCCAAACCTGCCGCGAGTGCAAGCAGCCCGGCACCGGAGGCTATAGGGTGTGCACCCTAAACATGCTTGATCGCGGGTTGATTCCGGTCAATGCTGCGGGCGCGTTTCGAGTCGAAACTCATGCTCAATGGCGCGCAGCCGCCATGCAAGAATAATCGGAGAGAGAGCCATGGCAACAGCAGCAGTTCAAGCCCAGCCCGCGACAACGCACGTGGACGTGCTGATCGTTGGGGCAGGGATATCGGGGATTGGCTCGGCCTATCACCTGCAGGACCAGTGCCCGGGTAAAAGCTATGCGATCCTTGAAATGCAGGACAGTTTTGGCGGCACTTGGGAAACCCACAAATATCCCGGCGTGCGGTCGGATTCGGATCTTTACACGTTCGGCTATCGCTTCAAACCATGGGTCGGAACCCCGATCGCTTCGGCGCGGGCGATCCTCGATTACATGAACGAAGTGATCGAAGAGAACGGCATCGCGCCGCACATTCACTATGGCCACCGCATCATCAAATGCGCGTGGGACAGCAAAACCAACCTCTGGACGGTTGAAGCCAAGCGCAAGTCGGATGGGGCCACGGTGTCCTTCACCGCGAACTTCCTGTGGATGTGCCAGGGCTATTACGACCATGAAAAGCCGTTCATTCCCGAATGGCCGAACATGGATAAGTACAAGGGCCTGTTCGTTCACGCCCAGCTGTGGGATCCCAAGACCGACTACAAGGGCAAGCGCGTGCTGGTGATCGGATCGGGCGCCACGGCGGCCACGGTGATCCCCGAATTTGCCAAGGATGCGGCGCATGTCACCATGCTGCAGCGTTCGCCCACCTATTTCTATTGCGCCGAAAACAAGAACGAACTGGCCGATCGCCTGCGCGAGATCGGGATTGACGAACCCACCATTCACCGCGTGGTGCGGGCCCAGGTCATGTACGATCAGGACGTGATGACCAAACGCTGCCTCGAAGAACCCGACACCGTGTTCGAGGAACTGAAGATGCTGATCCGCGCGTTCACCGGCAAGGAAGACTTCCAGTTCGAACCGCATTTCACGCCCAAGTATCGCCCGTGGCAGCAGCGCCTGGCGTTCTGCCCCGAAGGTGACATTTTCCGCGCGGCGGTGGCGGGCAAGCTGTCGGTGGTTACCGATGTGCTGGAAACGTTCACGGAAAAGGGTGTGCGCACCGCATCGGGTGAGGAAATCGAAGCCGACATCATCGTTGCCGCCACGGGCTTCCGCCTGTCAGTGATGGGCGACATTCCGTTCTCGGTCGATGGCAAGCCGGTCAACTGGGCCGATACCGTGACCTATCGCGGGATGATGTTCACCGGCGTTCCCAACATGTGCTGGGTGATGGGCTATTTCCGCGCCAGCTGGACGCTGCGCGTGGACATGATGGGCGATTTCGTGTGCGGGTTGCTGAACCACATGGACGAAGTTGGCGCCAAGCGGATCGACGTTACCCTGCGTGATGCGGACAAGGGCATGGCCATCCTGCCGTGGATCGAAACCGATAACTTTAATCCCAGTTACCTGATGCGCGGGCTGGATCAGATGCCGCGCCGCGGCGACAAGCCCGAATGGCGCCACAATCAGGATTACTGGGCCGAACGCGGCGAAATCCCCAATATCGACCTGACCGGGGAAGAGTTCCTCTATGACGGGGCGCGGGCCAAGGCGAAAGTCGCCGAGCCGGCCTGATCGCGTTATCAAACAGGAATCACGGCGGCGGCGCTGGATTGCCAGCGCCGCCGCTTTGCCATTAAGCAGGCCAGAATGAACAACACGATGATCTGGTGGGGCGGCGAACGGCCCGATCTTGAATCGATGACCCGCGGCGGCGCCGGTTCGATGAACGGCTGGCTGGGGGTGGAATTCATCGACTGCGGGGATGATTGGATCACGGCCCGGATGCCGGTGAACGAGCGGACCCGCCAGCCCTTCGGGCGGCTGCACGGCGGGGCCTCGGTGGCCTTTGCCGAAACGGTCGGTTCGGTCGCGGCCGGCTGGTGCGTGGATCGCACGCAGTTTGTGGGCGTGGGCATGGAAATCAACGCCAATCACATTCGCCCGGCCTACGAAGGCTATGTCTATGCCACGGCCCGGGCGGAATCGCTGGGCCGCACCACGCAAGTCTGGACGATCCGGATCGCGGACGAGGCCGGCAAACTGGTGTGCATTTCGCGCTTCACGGTGGCGGTGATCCCGCTGGAGCGCAAGTGAGCGGTCCCGGTTCAGGCCCGCCGACCCGGTCGGTCGCGGTGGTTGGCGCCGGCGATCACATCGGCGCGGCCATCGCGCGCAAGTTTGCGGCGCAGGGCTTTGCGGTTCATGCTGGGCGCCGCAACGGCGATAAGCTGGCCCCGCTGCTGGGCGGCCCCATTACCGGTAGGGCGCTGGACGCACGGGTGAGCGAGGATCTGGCCGCGTTTCTGGACGAGGCCGAGGCGATCGCCCCCCTGGCGCTGGTGGTGTTCAACGTGGGCGCAAACGTGCAGTTCCCGCTGGCTGAAACCACCGACCGCGTATTCCGCAAGGTGTGGGAAATGGCTTGCTTTGCCGGGTTTGCCACAGTGCGCGAAGCGGCCCGGATCATGGCTCCGCGCGGGGTGGGCAAGATCTTTGTGACCGGGGCCACCGCCGGGATGCGCGGCAATCCCGGTTATGCCGCGTTCGCCGCGGCCAAGGCGGGCTTGCGCGCCGTGGCCCAATCGGCGGCGCGCGAACTGTGGCCGCAGGGGCTACACGTGGCCCATCTGGTGATCGATGCCGGGGTGGATACCGCGTGGGTGCGCGAACGCCTGATCGAACGCGAAGGTTTGCAGGCACTGGCCGATCCCGATCGGCTGATGCCGCCAGAAGCGGTGGCCGATGCCTATTGGGCGCTCTACAACCAGCCCAAATCGGCGTGGACGTTCGAACAGGAAATCCGGCCATACGGGGAGAAGTGGTGATCATGCGCGAGATTGAGTTCCTGTTCGATTTCGGCAGCCCGAACGCCTATTTCGTCCACCGGGCGCTGGGCGAATATACCGCCGCGGGGGCGATCAGCGTGCGCTATGTGCCGGTGCTGCTGGGCGGCGTGTTCAAGGCGATCGGCAACCAATCCCCGATGCAGGCGTATGGCCACATCGCCGCCAAAGTGGCGTACGACCGGCTGGAAATGCAGCGCTTCATGGCGCGCCATGGCATCGCCAAATTCGTGATGAACCCGCACTTCCCGGTCAACACGCTGCTGATGATGCGCGGGGCGATCGCCGCGCAGCAACTGGGCTGCGCCGCCGCCTATAACGAGGCGATGTTCGCCGGAATGTGGGAGCAGGGCCTGCCGCTGGATCAGGCCGATGTGTGGCAGCGCGTGCTGGTTGCTGCCGGCTTGCCCGCGGCAGACCTTGGCGCGCTGGTGGCCGATCCTGATGTGAAAGCGCAGCTGGTGGTGAACACCGAAGCCGCGGTGGCGCGCGGCGTGTTCGGCATCCCCACGTTTTTCCTGGGCAGCGAAATGTGGTTCGGCAAAGACCGCCTGCGCGACGTGGTAGAAGCCGCGCAGGCTGGCTGATCTGGCGCCGGTTCAGGCCGGGTGGTTCAGGCCGGGTGGTTCAGGAGGGCCGGTTTAGGCGCCTTGCGCGGCCTTCCAGTCGCGCTTGATCTTCTTGGCCAGGCTCCACTTGTGGACTTCGGTCGGGCCGTCATAGATCCGGAATGCCCGCACTTCGCGGAACACTTGTTCGACGATCGTGTGGTCGGTCACCCCCATGCCGCCCATCACCTGCACGCAGCGATCCGCAATCCGCATCAGCGCCTCTGACACGGCGACTTTGGCCATCGAGCTTTCCGCCGTGCCCAGCGATCCGGTGTCGAGCACGCTGGCGCACCACTGGATCATCAGTTCGGCCTGTTTCAGGTCGATCAGGTTTTCGGCCAGCATGAAGCCCACGCCTTCGTGGTCGATCAACTGCTTGCCAAAGGCCGACCGCCGGTTGGCGTAATCGGCGGCAATTTCGTGCGCGCGTTCGCAGCAGCCGTGCCAGCGCATGCAGTGCGAAAGCCGCGCGGGGGACAGGCGCACTTGCGCATATTTAAAGCCTTCGCCCGCTTCGCCCAACATCTGGTCTGCGGGCACGCGCAAGTTTTCGATCACCACGGTGGCGTGGCCGCCGGGCATCGAATTGTCGATCGTATTCGGCACGTGTTCGATGCGGATCGCCGGATCGGGCAGATCAACCAGGAACATGCACGCCCCGCCACCGGCCGCAACATCGGCGGCCTTGGCCATCACGATCCCCACGCTGGCCCCTTCGGCCCCGGTGATGAAGGCCTTGCGCCCGTTGATCACCCAGTGGTTGCCATCCTGCCGGCAGGTGGTTTGCATCATTGCCGGGTCGCTGCCCGCGCCGCCTTCCAACGCCGGCTCGGTCATGAAAAAGGCGCTGCGGGCGCGGCCTTCGACCAGCGGCTTGAGGAACCGCTCCTTGATTTCCGCACTGCCGACTTTGCCGAGCAGGTACATATTACCCTCGTCCGGGGCCATCGTGTTCACCGCCAGCGGCCCCAGCGGCGAAAGGCCCGACTTTTGCAGCACGTAGGCGGTTTCCAGCTGGGTCAGGTGGCCGCCATCGGGCAGCACGTGCGGGGTCAGCACGCCGGCGGCGCGCGCATGGCCGCGCATTTCGTGGACCAGTTCATCCAGCGGGGCGCCATGATGGTCGCGGCGGGGATCGCGTTCGTAGGGGATCACCACGTCGCGCACAAAGCGTTCGACCCGTTCCCCGATTTCCAATGCGCGCTGCGTGGTCATTTGCGTCATTCCTCTGCTTGCCAAGCGCGATCTTGCCGTTCATCGTGCGATTTAACCGCGCGATTGAATTTGCGCCAAAGCAGAACCAAGAGCAGACTGGAAGGGTGAAATCCAGCAATGTTTGATCGACCCGCCCCGCTGCCAGCCAAGGAGTAAGCCTGATGACCGATTATCCCCTGCCCTATGACAGCGATGACCTGAGCGGGCGCGTGGCGCTGGTCACCGGGGCCTCATCCGGGCTTGGCGCGCGCTTTGCCCGGGTACTCGCGGCCAAGGGCGCCAAAGTTGCGCTTTGCGCGCGGCGCATCGATCGGCTCGAAGCGCTGGCCGCTGAAATCAAGGCCGCCGGCGGCGAAGCGCTGGCCGTGCAGATGGACGCAACCGACGCGGATTCCGTGATCGCCGCCGTCGCCGCCGCCGAGGCTGCGTTCGGCACGGTCGATATCCTGGTCAACAACGCCGGGATGCCCGATGCCCAGCGCGCCCACAAGATGAGCGTCGAACTGGTCGATCAGGTGTTGGGCGTGAACTTGCGCGGGCCGTGGATCCTAGCCTGCGAAGTGGCGCGGCGGCTGATCGCTGCCGAAAAGCCGGGGCGGATCGTCAACATCAGCTCGGTGGCGCATTTCCGCTATGATGGCGGCGGTGCGGCGCTCTACGCTGTCACCAAGACTGCGATCGCCCGCATGACCGAGGCGCTGGCGGTTGAATGGGCGCATTACAACATCAACGTCAACGCGATCGCGCCGGGGATGTTCGTTTCCGAAATGACCGACGGGATGTTTGCGCGCATGGGCGGCAATCCGGGTGCCAACCTCCCCCGCAAACGGGTGCCCGTGCCCGAGCAGATGGATTCAACCCTGCTCTATCTGGTTGCGCCCGCCAGCGAATGCGTCACCGGTGCCACGATCCGGATCGATGACGGGCAAAGCGCCCGGACCCGAATGTAACGACAGCGCCCCTGAGCTTGAGGAACTGACATGCTGGTAACGGTGGAACGCGATGGCCCGGTGGCCGTGGTAACGATGAACCGGCCCGAGGCGATGAACGCCTTGTCGCGGGGCTTGCGGGCCGAACTGGCCGCGGCGATGGAGGCCGTGAACGCCGATCCCGCGGTGCGCGCCGTGGTGCTGACCGGGGCCGGCACGCGTGCGTTCACCGCCGGGCTAGACCTTAAGGAACTCGGCATCGAAGGGCTGGGGGCGGCCAATGCCGAAACCCCGCTGGCCAATCCGGTGAAAGCCATCGAAACCTGCGCCAAGCCGGTGATCGGGGCGATCAACGGGGTGGCGATCACCGGCGGGTTCGAAGTGGCGCTTGCGTGCGATATCCTGATCGCATCGGAAAACGCTCGCTTTGCCGATACCCATGCGCGGGTCGGGATCATGCCGGGCTGGGGCCTGTCGCAAAAACTGTCGCGCCTGATCGGGATCAGCCGGGCCAAGGAACTGTCGCTATCGGGCAACTTCCTCGATGCGGCAACGGCCTGTGCCTGGGGCCTCGTCAACCGCGTGGTCGCTGCCGATCAATTGCTGGCAGTGGCCAAGCAACTGGCCGCCGATATCGCCACGGCCGATCCCGGCATGGTGCAAGGCTACAAGGCGCTGATCGATGCCGGCTTTGCTGTGCCGTTCGGGGAAGCGATGGCGCTGGAACACGCCACCAGTTCTGCCGCCAACGGGCAAGTCGATCCCGGCGAAGTCGAAGCCCGCCGCCGCGCCGTGATGGAACGCGGCCGAGCGCAGAGCGGTTAAACGCCAAGCCCAGCACGGTTGACCCCGCCCGCTCACCATGGCAATGGCGCACCGCACCCCGGGCGGGTGTAGCTCAATGGTAGAGCAGCAGCTTCCCAAGCTGAATACGAGGGTTCGATTCCCTTCACCCGCTCCATTTCCCACCGCCGATATTACGTTCAGCCTTGCGGCTGCTATGCGCTCAGCAATTTGGCGAAAATCAGTTTGAGGTGCGGGCGCAGCAGCGTTGGCAGGTTACGATAGGTCGTTTCCATATCGGGGCTGACGCCCAGGCCCGAAAAGGAATAGCCAACCGCGGTGTAGGCAGCGCCATCGATTCGCCAAGCGGCCAAGATCGGCGGCGTTGAGCAGCGGCGTCCCGTCCGATCCGCCGTTGATCCGGTCATTTCAAGATCATGCGCTGGCGCGGGGCGGCGCATTGGCAGCCTCTTCAGTCACGCGCCGCATCGCCCGCAGCCAGCCGGAAATTTGCCTGCAGGCCCAGTTTGTCCGCCAGTGCAGTCAGATCTTTCTGCACCGGTTCGGTGTAAAGCGCGGCGTAGGGCTGTTGCACGGTCAGGACCAAGAGATTGCCCTCGATGGCCAAGGCGCTGGTGGCCAAAACGGGTGCCGATGCGCCGCTGAACCGGCGGCACAAGCGGATGGCCAGCCCCCAGATCTCGGCCAGCCGCAAATGCTCGGGCGATGCCAGTCGCTCCAGCTCGGGCGGGGCGGCCTCGTTGCGCCCGGCATTGGCGATGATGCAGGCGGCCAGCATCGCGCGATCTTGGGCATCGATTCCGATCCAGCGCTTGCGCAAGGCCCATTGGCAAGCATGTTCCACCCGCAAATTGGATTCCACCCGCTGCGCCGCCAGCGCCAGCATGGTGGCGGCCAATCGCAAGTTTTCCTTGTCGATCCCGGTCACCGGATTGGCCCCAGAGGTCCATCCCGCAACCATCGTGGCGTTCAGCGTGGACGCGCCTTGATGCCCCATAAACTCGGACACCCCGGCCAATAGCGGATCCTGATCCCGGGTGAGCGGGGTCATGTCGCCATAAAGCAGGCCTTCGCGCAGCCCCCAGGATGAAAAAACCAGCTTGGCCGGGCGTACGGCCTTAAGCAGCGCCGATAGCAGCATGGCCGTATCGGGCAAGCTGGCCAGCCGCGCCGAAGGCACCCCCGCTGGCGCCAGCGGGGTTTTGCCTTTCACGATCAACTGGCTGATCCGTTCGGCCTCAACCGGATCCATTTCAAACCCGTGGGTGTCGTCAATCGGCCAGCGCAGTTGCTGGATCGCACAGCGGGCGAAGGCCCGGTGCGATCCGCCCACCAGATACAGCGTTTCGCCGCCGGGGCATTGCCAGCCGCTGTCCTTGACGATCTTGCCGATCCGCCGGGCAAACTTCGCGCCGCCATCTTCGCGCAAGTGGGGCAGGCACAGTGTGCCCAAGGGCAGGCTGATGCCGTGTTCGCACCGCTTGTTTTCGACATGGACCAATTCCAGGCTGCCGCCGCCCAGATCGGCGACAACGCCTTTGGCGTGGGGGAATGCGCCCACCACCCCCATCGCACTGGCAATCGCTTCTTGCTCGCCGCTTAGCATCACGGGGTCCAGGCCCAGCGCTGCCACCGCTTCGAGGAACTTTGGGCCGTTTTTGGCATCGCGCACCGCAGCCGTTGCCACGGTCCTGGCCGAGCGCACATCATGCACGTCAAGCAATGCGGCGAACCGGCCCAGCGTCTCCAGGGCCAGCGCCATCGACTTTTTTGATAGCAGCCCCGTTTCAGCCACGCCCCGGCCAAGCCGCGCCGTGACCTTTTCGTTGAGCAGCGTTACCGGCGCGCGCAACGGCCCGCCGAATATCACCAGGCGAACGGTGTTCGAGCCGATATCGATAATGGCGCGCCGGGCGTGGCTTTCCCGGCTGGTCATGGATGTGCGCGAAAACATGGGCTGTCCTGTTAGGTTACATTGCGGCGCAGTGCCAGCTTCGGAACCTTGCGCCCGTTGCTCAGCGCGGCCCCGCGGCCCGAAAGCGATGGATTGGTCATGAAGTAGCGGTGCAGGTTGAAGGGGTTTTCGCCTTGGGCCATGCGCTCATACTTGCCGTCGGGCCCCATCAGCCAGCTTTGCTCGGTGTCCAGCAGGTTGGCCATCAGCACCTGATCCAGCACCTGATCGTGGACGGTGCTGTTGCGGATCGGGACGAGCAGTTCGACCCGCCGATCGAGATTGCGGGTCATGCCATCAGCGGACGAGATGAACACTTTCGCGCGGCGATTGGGCAGGGGGCCGCCATTGGCGAAGGCCCAGATCCGGCTGTGTTCGAGAAATCGGCCAATCACCGATTTGACCACGATGTTTTCGGACAGGCCCGGCACGCCCGGCTTGAGGCAGCAGATCCCGCGCACCACCAGCCTGATCTGCACCCCGGCCGCACTGGCGGCATAGAGCCGGTCGATCAACCGGGAGTCGGTCAATGAATTGAGCTTGGCCCAGATGCCCGCGTGCCGCCCGGCGCCGGCATTGCGGATTTCGCTGTCGATCAGGTCGTAAAGCTTTTCCCGCAGGCCCAGCGGCGAAATGGCCAGCAGCTCGGTTTTGCGCGGTTCGACATATCCGGTGATGAAGTTGAACAGCCGCCCCGCATCGCGCCCGGCCTTGGGATCGGCCGTGAAGAAGCTGAGGTCGGTATAGATCCGCGCGGTCACCGGATGGTAATTGCCGGTGCCAAAGTGGCAGTATGTGCGATATGTGCTGCCTTCGCGCCGCACCACCATCGAAACTTTGGCGTGGGTCTTCCAGTCGACGAAGCCATAGATCACCTGAACGCCCGCGCGCTCAAGCTGGCTGGCCCACAGCAGGTTCTGTTCTTCATCGAACCGGGCTTTGAGTTCGACCACGGCGGTTACCGATTTGCCCGCTTCGGCCGCGGCGATCAGCGCGGCGATTACCGCAGATTGCTTGCCCGCGCGATAGAGCGTCTGCTTGATCGCCACGACATCGGGATCGGATGCCGCCTGCCGCAGGAAATCGATCACCACCTCGAAGCTTTCATATGGATGGTGGATGACGATGTCTTTTTCCCGAATGGCGGCAAAGCAATCGCCATCGTGTTCGCGGATGCGTTCGGGGTAGCGGGGGCTGTAAGGCTCGAATTTCAGTTCGGGCCGATCTTCTTCGACGATCGCCGCCAACCCGCTGATGCCGATGATCCCATCGGTTTTGATCACGATGGCGTGATCCAGCCGCAGCTTGTCGCGCAGCAGGTGTTCGGCTGCGGGATCGAAATCCCCCTGCAGTTGCAGCGAAATGACCCGTCCCCGGCGCCGACGCTGGATCGCGGTGCGGAAATGGCGGACCAGATCTTCGGCGTCTTCCTCGATTTCGATGTCGCTATCGCGCAGGATGCGGAACACACCGTTGCCGATGATGCGAAAGCCCGGAAAGATCAGATCGGCATGGCGGCGGATCAGGTCTTCGATGCTGATGTAGATGGCGGTTTCGCCGGGCAGGCGAATGAAGCGTGGCAATGCCGATGGGATCAACAGCATTTCCATCACCGCCGCGCTATCCGCGTTGCGGGTTAGCGAAAACAGGATGCCCATGCCCTGGCTCGAGACAAAGGGGAAGGGGTGCGCCGGGTCGATTGCCTGCGGGGTGATCACCGGCAGGATGTGTTCGGCAAAGTATTCACGCAGCCATCGGGACGCCGGGGTTTCAAGGCGCTCGGAGCCGACGATGGTGACGCCTTTGGCGGCCAGCAGGCCGCGCAGTTCGCGCCATGCACCTTGCTGGACCCGGCTGAGGTCCTGAACGGCATCGTGGATCGCCGCCAATTGCTGCGATGGGGTCATGCCGTCGATCGAGACTTCGTCGATCTGGCGGCGCACCTGGCCGGCCAGGCCGGCGGCGCGCACGGCCAGAAATTCATCCAGGTTGTTGCCGGAAATCGACAGGAAGCGCAGGCGTTCCAGCAGCGGATAATCGGTATTTCCAGCCTCTGCCAGAACCCGCTGGTTGAAGGACAGCCAACTCAGTTCGCGATTGATGTAGCGACCGGAACCTTGCTCGCCCTTGGTCATCCGCGGCTCGGCCGCTTGCTCGTGCATTGTTTTGCCTTGCGCCTATCCGTACTCAACATAGCGAATGGGCACGCGGTGTTACAGCGCGATGACAGTTAGCAAACCGTAGCTTAGCAAAGTGTTGCCGGCTCGCGTTCGGCCAAGCTGTTTTGGCCAAGCGCAGTGGTGATGGCCAAGAGGAACTGGTCGGTTGCCGCTTCCCATGTGAACCGCCGGGCGAAAATGGCCGTCGCCGCGCGATCCAGCTGCAAGGCGCGATCGACAGCGCGCTGCAAATCCTCGTCCAGCGCGGCAATGGTTGCCGGAAAACGGGCATCCCGTCCGCGCCCTTCAGGCCCCAGAATGTCGATCGGCCCCTGAACCGGATAAGCCGCGACCGGGACGCCGCAGGCCAGAGCTTCGATCACCACCAGCCCGAAAGTATCGGTTCGGCTGGGGAACACAAAGCAGTCTGCGGTGCGATAGGCGCTGGCCAGCTCCTCCCCCGCCAGGCTGCCAAGGAAGTGCGCATCCGGATAACGCCGCTTCAGCGCTTCCAGCGCAGGCCCGTCGCCCACCACCACTTTCGAGCCGGGGGTGTCCAGCGCAAGAAAGTCTTCCAGCCCCTTTTCCGGTGACACCCGGCCGATGTTCAGCAGGATCGGGCGCGGCAGATCGGCCATGGCGGGATGCAGTTCGCCATCGGGGCGGAACAGGGTTTGGTCAATGCCGCGCGTCCAGCTGCAAACCTGGCCGATGCCGCGCGCGGCCAGTTCCTGTTCGAGGCTGGCAGAGGCGACCAGAACGGCTTCGCTGTCGCGATGGAACCGTTCGAAAATAGGCCAGAACCGTTCCGCGCTGATCCCCGTTCGCACCGCCGCATAATCGGGGAAGCGGGTGTGGAACGCGGTTGTGAACGGAACCTTGTGCGCCTTGCACCAACCGCGCGCGCTCCAGCCGATCGGGCCTTCCGTGGCGATATGCACGATGTCGGGCTTGAAGGCATGCAGCAGCTTGCGGGCTGAAAACCGCGGGGCGATTGCCACTTCGATCGCACGATAGCCGGGCAGGGGGAAAGTCAGGAACTTTTCGGGCGTGATCAGTTCGACTTCGCACCCGCGCCGGTCCAGTTCGGCCACTGTGGCGGCCAAAGTCCGCACCACCCCGTTGACTTGCGGAAACCAGGCATCGGTGACGATCGCGATACGCATCAGGCAGGCTCCAGTTCGGCGGCGGGCGGTGCAGCGGGGATTGCTTCCGCGGCCAGGTCAGCGATCGGCTCATGGCCATCGGCCGCCAGTTTATGGGCGCCCGTGTGGCCGCCGCATTCCGCGCTCCAGTCCACGATCGTGATTACCCCAGCGGCATCCTCGGTCAGCGCGGTGCAGCTTTCGACCCAATCGCCATCGTTGTAATACGTGATATCGCCGATCTGGCGGATTTCGACCGAATGGATGTGGCCGCACACCACGCCGTCCAGCCCGCGTTCCATCACTTCGCGCGCGACAGCCTCTTCGAACGCGCACACGAACTGGACCGCGTTCTTGACCCGCTTTTTCAGGTGCGCGGACAGCGACCAGTAAGGCAGCTTAAGCCGCCGCCGCACCGCGTTCACTACGATGTTCGCACGCAGCAGCAGCGAATAGGCCTTGTCGCCCAGCAGCGCCAACCACTTGGCATACAGCACAACGCCATCATAGCTATCCCCGTGGGTGACGAGCAGGCGGCGCTTGTCGGCGGTGTGGTGGATTACTTCCTGAACCAGTTCAACGCCGCCGAACGTCAGCCCGGCATAATCGCGCAGCATTTCATCGTGGTTGCCCACCACGAACACCACGCGGGTTCCGCGATGCGCGATTTTCAGGATGCGGCGGATCACTTCGTTGTGGGCATCGGGCCAATACCAGCCCTTGCGCAGCCGCCAGCCGTCGATGATGTCACCGACAAGGTAAAGCGTTTCACATTCGATCGAGCGCAGGAAATCGACCAGCATTTCGGCATTGCAACCACGCGTGCCAAGATGGACGTCAGAGATCCAGACAGTCCGGTACTTCCGTTTCGGGCGGAAGCCCCGCGGTTCTGGCGATTGCAGCCAGCCCGGCGTGCGAAAATCCGCACCAGTTATTTCGCCTGCCGCCAATATTGCATCGAGCCGCATCGCGCGCTCCGCCCAGTGTGAAACTGGACATGGCTTAACGGTCGCACGTTTCCGTGCCCTGACAGTTCGGGGTCAATTGTGTTACAATTAACAATTGTTGTGCCGAAAGGTTCAAGCAATAAGCATATGATTTAAAATATATTTATGCAAATCCCCCAAATTTTCCTGTGATGTTGTGAAATCTGCAGCGCTGAAATGCGGCTGCGCTGGTTCGGCGCGATCAGGCAACTTGATCTCCGCAGCAAATAGAACATAATAAGAACATATGAGAATCACCCCAGCCTTTTGCGATCGGGCCTTTTCCGATCAGGCCTTATGCGATCAGGCCGTGCGGCCCGATGTGCGCCGCTGGGCCAGCGGTGTTGCATCGCTCGATGCCGCGTTGGCGGGCGGGCTGGGCTATGGCTACGTGCACGAGATTTACGCTGCACAAACCGCCGATGCGGCGGCGGCGGCGGGCTTTGGCGCGGCCCTGACAGCAGGAATGGCGGCGGGAAAGGCGGTGTTGTGGCTGCGCTCGCGCCGGGCGGCGGGGCTGGGGGGCGTGTTGCAGGGTGGCGGCTGGGCCGAACTGGGCGGCGCGCCGGACCATGGCCTTGTCGGGGTAGTCCCCGATGCCATGGCGCTGTTGCAGGCGGCGGTCGATGCCGTGCGCTGCCGGGTGCTGGGTGCCGTGATCGTCGAAGGGTGGGGGCGGCTGCCCGAACTGAACCTGACCGCCAGCCGCCGGCTTGCGCTGGCCGCGGAACGATCGGCCGTGCCGGTGTTCGTGCTGCGGATCGATGCCAAACCGGTGCCCAGCGCCGCGCAGACCCGCTGGCAGGTGGCGGCCGCACCTTCGCAGGCCTTGCCCGGCAACGCGCCGGGGCTGCCAACTTTCGACATTGCCTTGTTGCGCCAGCGATCGGGGCCATCGGGCCTTGACTGGCGGGTGGAGTGGGATCGTGACCGATGCAAATTCCGGGACCCGGCGGTATCTGGCGCTGTGGTTTCCGTTCCTTCCGGCAGACCGGCTGCGGGCCGAGGAGCCGGAGCGCTTCGCCCGGACGATAACCGCCGAGCCGCGTGATCAGGGGCCTGATCGGGGGCCTGAAGCACCGCTGGTTTTCGTGGCCAAAGTCAGGGGGGCGCTGCGCTTGTGTGCGGTTGATGCCGTTGCGTTGCAACAGGGGGTCACGCCGGGCCTGACTCTGGCGGATGCCCGCGCCCTGCTGCCCGGCCTGCGCGTGGCGGATATGGACGCGGCGGCGGATCGCCACTGGCTGCAGCGGCTGGCCCGGCGCTGCACCCGCTGGTGCCCGCTCGTCACCGCGGTGCCGCCCGATGGGATCACGCTGGACATTACCGGGGCCGATCACCTGTTTGGCGGAGAGGCGGGGCTGGCCGCGCAAGTGGAGGATGATCTGGCCGCGCTCGGGATGAGGCTGCGCTTGGCCATTGCTGCCAGCGCCGCCGCCGCGCAGGCGCTGGCCCGCCATGCGGCTGTGGCCAGCGCGGAGGCCCTTCATGCCGGTTTGCCGGCGCGGGATGAACGCGCGGCGATCCGCGCGCTGCCGGTTGCCGTGCTGGGCCTAGGGGCAGAGGCGGAACTGGCGCTGCGCCGTGCCGGGTTGACCACTATCGCAGCCGTCGCCGCCCGTCCGGCGGCCAGCATCGCTGCCCGGTTCGGGCTGGCGGCAGTGACCGCGCTGCGCCGCCTGATCGGCGATGAGCAGGCACCGATCGCCCCGCTGGTTCAGCCCGCGCCGCTGCGGTTCGAACGCCGCTTTGCCGAACCGATCGGCCATCAAGGGGCGATTGCGGCCTGTTTTCTGGATTTGCTGCGGGACGCTGCCGGGGTGCTGGCGCAGCGCGATCTGGGGGGCAAACGCTTTGCCCTGACCCTGTTTCGCAGCGACGGCGCGCGCCGCCGGCTCGATATTGCCACTGGCCAGCCCACGCGCGATCCCGCGCTGGTCCTGCGCCTGTTTGACGAGCGGATTGGCAGTCTGGCCGATCCGCTGGACCCGGGTTTCGGCTATGACCGGATCACCCTGTTCCTGCCGCTGGTCGAGCCGTTGGCCGCCAGCCAACCCGGACTGGATGGCGCGGCGCAGGATGGGCAAGCCCTGTCCGAACTGATCGATCGGTTGAGCACGCGGCTGGGG
This sequence comes from Pseudomonadota bacterium, assembly GCA_046050825.1. GTDB lineage: Bacteria > Pseudomonadota > Alphaproteobacteria > Sphingomonadales > Sphingomonadaceae > Novosphingobium. Next base: position 5,729 of record JBJOPJ010000005.1, on the reverse strand, counting down.
CCGGGCAGCCTGCGCCGCCTGGTTCCGCATGATAGCCACGTGCCCGAACAGGCCCAACTTGCCCTGCCCGCGATCGATGATCGCCCGCTGCCGCGCTGGCCAGCCTTGCCCCCCGGCGAACCAGCGCAGCGCCCGCTGTTCCTGTTCGACCCGCCCCAGCCCGTCGAGGTGATTGCGCAAGTGCCGGATGGCCCGCCGCATCGCTTTCGCTGGCGGCGCACGCTGCACGAAGTGCGGCGATACGAAGGGCCAGAGCGCATTGCCGCGCAATGGTGGCGGCGCAAGGCGGGCGAACACCCCGGTGGGGGTGGGCTGACCCGCGATTATTACCGGATCGAGGACGTGCAGGGGCGGCGCTACTGGATCTTTCGCCACGGCCTTTACGATGAAAAACCCGATCCGCGCTGGTACCTGCATGGGCTGTTCGCATGACGGCGCCGCAACTGCCATTTGCCGAACTAGTGTGCGCCAGCAATTACAGCTTTCTGCGCGGCGCATCGCATCCGGCCGAACTGGTGGCGCGGGCGCATTACCTTGGCATGGCCGGGCTTGGGATTGCCGATCGCAATACCGTGGCCGGGGTGGTGCGCGCGCATATGGCATGGCGCGAGCTGGGCGGCGCGGGCAGCGGCTTGCGGCTGGTTGTCGGCGCGCGGCTGGTGTTTGCCGATGGCACGCCGGATGTGATCGCCTATCCCGCCACGCGCCACGGCTGGGGGCGATTGACCCGCCTGCTGACACTGGGCAACCGCCGCGCACACAAGGGCGATTGCACGCTGCATCTGGCCGATCTGCTGGATCACGCCGATGATCTGTTGCTGATCGCCACTGGCGCGGATCGCCCGGTGCTGGAACGCTTGGCGGCTGCGCGCCCCGGCGCGGTCTGGCTGGCGGCAACGATGCCCCGGGCCGGAGCGGATGCACGCCGGCTGGCCGGGGCGCAGGCGCTGGCGGCCGCCGCCGGCGTGCCGCTGATCGCCACCAACGATGCGCTTTACGACCGGCCCGAAGCGCGCGCGCTGCACGATATCATCAGCTGCATCCGCGCCGGTACGACCATCCATCAGGCGGGCAAGCGCCTGCTGGCCAATGCCGAACGCCACCTGAAAGCGCCGGCGGAAATGGCGCGCCTGTTCCGCGCCTGCCCCGCTGCCATCGCTGCCACCACCGACGTGTTGTCGCGGATTTCCTTCACGCTGGACGATCTGCGCTATGACTATCCGCACGAACCGGTGCCGGCGGGCTGGACGCCGCAAGGCTGGCTGGAACAGATGGTCTGGGCCGAGGCGCGGCGGCGGTTTCCCGCTGGCCTGCCGGATCGCTGGCACGCGACGATCGCGGACGAACTGCGCCTGATCCGCGCCAAGCACTATGCGCCCTATTTCCTGACGGTGCATGACATTGTCCGCCATGCCCGTAGCCTCGATCCGCCGATCCTGTGCCAGGGGCGGGGCAGTGCGGCCAATTCGGTGGTTTGCTATTTGCTGGGCATCACGTCGGTCGATCCGGTGGCGAACAAGCTGCTGTTCTCGCGCTTCCTGTCGGAAGAACGGGATGAACCGCCCGATATCGACGTCGATTTCGAGCATGAGCGCCGCGAGGAGATCATGCAGTACATCTATGCCCGCTATGGCCGCGAGCGGGCCGGGATTGCCGCCACCGTGATCCACTATCGCCCGCGCAGCACGGTGCGCGAAGTGGGCAAGGCGCTGGGGCTGACCGAAGACGTGACGGCGCGGCTGGCTTCGACCATCTGGGGCAGCTGGGGCCGCGACGTGCCCGAAGCGCGCATGGCCGAGGCCGGGTTTGATATCGCCAATCCCGAAATCGCCCGGCTGAAAGCGCTGGTCGATCGGCTGCTGGGCTTTCCCCGGCACTTGTCCCAGCACGTGGGCGGCTTCGTCTTGACCGAGGGGCGGCTGGATGAACTGGTGCCGATCCACAACGCGGCGATGCCCGACCGGACGTTCATCGAATGGGACAAGGACGATATCGACGCGCTGGGGCTGATGAAAGTCGATGTGCTGGCGCTGGGCATGCTGACCTGTATCCGCAAAAGCTTTGACCTGCTGCGCGCGCACGGGCTGGGGGACCATGATCTGCAACATGTGCCGCTGGAAGACCCCGCAGTTTACCGGATGCTGCAGCGGGCCGACAGCATCGGCACGTTCCAAGTCGAAAGCCGGGCGCAGATCGCCATGCTGCCGCGGATGAAGCCGGCGTGCCTGTACGATCTGGTGATTCAGGTCGCGATCGTCCGCCCCGGGCCGATCCAGGGCGGCATGGTCCATCCTTACTTGCGCCGCCGCAATGGCGAAGAAGCGGTGGTGTTTCCCCGCCCCGCCCCGCCGCACGATCCGCACGAACTGCGCGATGTGCTGGGCAAGACGCTGGGCGTGCCGCTGTTTCAGGAACAGGCCATGAAGCTGGCGATCGTGGCGGCAAACTTTACCCCGGCGCAGGCCGACGGCCTCAGGCGCGCAATGGCCACCTTTCGCAATCGCGGCACAGTGGAACGCTATCGCGAATTGCTGGTCGAAGGGATGACCGCGCGCGGTTACCAGCCCGATTTTGCCGAACGCTGCTTTGAACAGATCCGCGGCTTTGGCGAATATGGCTTTCCGGAAAGCCATGCGCAGGCATTTGGCTGGCTGGCCTATGTCTCGTCATGGCTCAAGTGCCGGCATCCGGCGGTGTTCGCCTGTGCGCTGCTTAACAGCCAGCCGATGGGCTTTTACGCCCCCGCGCAGTTGGTGCGCGATGCGCAGCAGCATGGGGTGGAAGTGCGGGCGATCGATGTGAACGCCAGCGCGTGGGATTGCACGCTGGAACGGCGTGATGATGGCGGGCTGGCGCTGCGGCTGGGGTTTGTGCGGATCGATGGGTTTCGCGCGGCTTGGGCAGACGGGATCGCACAGGCCCGCCAGGCCGGGCCGTTTACGGCGATTGAGGATCTGGCCCGCCGCGCCGCTTTGCCGCCGCCCGCCTTGCGCCGGCTGGCCGATGCCGATGCGCTGGGCTCGCTGGGCAAATCGCGCCGCGCGGCGTTGTGGGACGTGCGCCGCACCCCGGCCGGCCAGTTGCCGCTGTTCGCCTTTGCCGCTGCGCCCGAACTGGGTGCCGAGCCGGACGCGCACTTGCCGGCGATGCCGCTGGCCGAAGAAGTGGTGGCCGATTACCAGACCACGCGGCTGTCGCTGAAAGCGCACCCCATGCAGTTCCTGCGCGAAGCCCTGCAGCGCGATGGCGTGCTGAGCTGTGCTGCGGCCAATGCCGCGCCCGATGGCCGGAAAGTGCGGGTTGCCGGGGTGGTGCTGGTTCGCCAGCGCCCCGGCAAAGGGAATGCGGTGTTCATCACGATCGAAGACGAAACCGGCATTGCCAATGCGCTGCTGTGGACGCGCGACATGGAACGCCAGCGCCGCGCCGTCATGGCTGCGCGGCTGATGCTGATCGAGGGCGAAATCCAGCGCAGCGATGAAGGGGTGGTCCACCTGATGGCGCGCCATATCCACGATCGGACCGCGTTGCTGGATCAGTTGGCCCAGGGCGAAGACCTGGCCCCCGCGCTGCCGGATCGGGATGAAGCCCAGCAGCCCCCACGCCCGCGCGCCGGGGGCCATCCCCGCAACGCCCGGATCATTGCACGGTCACGCGATTTTCACTGATCCGTTGGGCTGGCTGATGGGCGCAGCGCCCGTGGTCAGCCATGGGCCCATCGGCACTGTAAATGGCGAGTTTTATGCGGGGGTTCCTTTGGGTTGGCGGCGCTTTGACGCTTCAGGCCAGCGCGGCCTGTTTTTCCGCAGCTTGATCTTCCGGGGCCAAGCGGATTGGCAGGAACAGTATCGCCGCGCACAGCAAGACGCCGATCGATGCGGCCTGGATCGGGGCATAGCTGCTGAACCGGTCAAACGTCAGCCCGAACAGCACGATTCCCACCGCGGTGCCGATCCAGCCCAGGCCATGGAGCGCGCCGAACACCGTACCATAGCGGGCCACGCCAAAGCGCCGGGCGACGAAGTAGGCAAACACGCCCATGTCTGCGCCCTGCAACATGCCCAGTAGCGCGCAGGCCAGCATGACTGGTACGAACAGGCTGGCATTGAGCAGGAACACCACGAACCCGGCGCCTGGGATCCCGGTCAGCAGCACCGCCACCAGCCGGGGGTCGGCCCGGTCGAGCAGCCATCCCCCACCGATCTTGCCGATGAACTGGCCAGCGGCAAACGCGGATAGCCCCAGCGCCGCGGTCTTGGCGGATAGCCCTTCGTCCTGAATCATCGGCGAAAGCTGGCTGACCGCCCCGGAGATCGCGATATTGGCAAGGAAGTTGGCCCCGGCCAGCAGCCAGAAATCCCGCTGCTTCAGGAACGCGGAATCGCTTTTCCCGCCAGCTCCGCCGGTCAGCGGTGCGGCCGCCGCCATGGCGGTGCCGCGCGGCATCAGCAGCAGGACCAGCGGCATGCCGATGACCAGGCCGATGATAGCCAGCGTGAAAAAGCCATCGCGCCAGCCCCACGTGGCGATCACGGTTTGCAGCAACGGCGGGACAAAGATGGTGGAGAGCGAAGCCCCGGCGCCAACGATCCCCAGCGCCAGACCGCGATAGCGCCGGAAGTGGGCGTTAACCGGGCGGGTCAGCAGCACGGTCGTGGCGCCGCCGCCAACCAGGCCGGACAGCGCCACCGTGGCCGCCAGCATGCCAAGGCTGTGCATGAACCGGGCCTGGGTTAGTTCGATCGCGCCCATGATCAGGCTGGTGGCGATGAAGACGCGGTGGAACCCTTGCAAATCCGCCAGCCGCCCGATCAGCGGCGCGCCCAGCGCGGCGGTGATGATCAGCGCCTGCACCATCCCGGTTTGCCCGCGGGTCAGCCCCAGTTCCTGCGCCATCGGGATCAGGAACATCGAGAACGTGTAGAACACCAGCGAAATGCCGGTGGCATTGGCGATTGCCGCGCCCGCGGTAATGCGCCAGCCCAGCCGCCATTCGCTATCGCCCGCGGGAATGCTCATGCCAGGGCCGCGGTGTAGGTGGCCATGTCGAAATAGTCGCGCCAGACCGCAATTTTCCCGCCGGACAGCTCGAATACACCGCAACAGGGCAGTTCCAAGCTGTTCCCGCCGGCCACCGTGCGATCGATCCGTTCCGCGATCACCACATCGCCCGTGCCAATGATGTGGCGCACGTCCCACGCGGTGCTGGTCCATCCGCCGGCAAAGCCTGCGATGAACTGGCGCAGCGCGGCGTGGCCCTGAACCGGCGCGATCGGCATGTTGTGATAGATCCCGTCCTCGGCAAAATAGCTGACCAGTTCATCGACATCGAGCCGCGACCACGCGGCGATGAAAGCGCGCACGATGGCGATGTTATCAGCCATCGGGATCAGCCCTCTGCCGCGAACGTGATTTCGGCGTGGTCGCGCAGGCGTTTGACCAGCGCTTCGCCCAGCAGCGCGCCGGGCGTGGCAATGGCGCCATCGGCGCTGCACGAAAGCAGCGCGATCCCGGTTTCCGCGATCATCCGGCTGGTGGAACCATAGCCCGGATCGTAGCGCCCCTTCACGCCATAGCGCAGCGTGCGGCCATCGGGGTATTCGCCGATGAACAGCACATCGTAAAACCCGTTTTCGCGTTCTTCCTTGGTCGGGCCTTCGCCGGGCTTGGGGTCGGTGGGGTTGCCGATCATCGGGGTGGAAGCCACGTGCTTGGCCATCGCTTCGCCC
>JBJOPJ010000004.1:0-36787 GCA_046050825.1 Pseudomonadota bacterium | reverse complement strand
GTGGTTGTGATCTGTTCCAGCATCGCGCGCTGCGCCGGCCGTTTCCATGTGCGTTTCCATCATCCCCCCCACCAGCATGGCTTTATAGGCATGTGGGTCGATCGCAACAGGGGGCTGCGGCATATCTGCCCGAATTCCGGTTTTGCAGCGGGCGCTGGGCCGATCCGGATAAGGCCAGTTAAAAGGCGTTGGCTGAAGTGCAAAAGTCCCTCTAAATTACTGCTATTATTAATATTTTACAGCGTCTTCGATCTCCGCACCGGCGACGGTGATCGTGCGGAAATCCCCGAAATTTGCATCAAACCGCTTGCATTTGGCAGGCGTATTATCAATGAGGCTCGTTTAACTGTGTGCCCGCCACCGCTCGGAAGGGATAATTTTATAATGAAGCCTATCAAGGTCGCCATCATCGGCGTCGGCAACTGCGCCAGCTCGCTGGTGCAGGGTGTCACCTACTATCGCCAGAACAATTCTTCGCAGGGGCTCATCCACGACAAGATCGGTGGATACGGCGCGGGCGATGTTGATTTCGTGCTTGGCGTCGATGTGGATGCGCGCAAGGTTGGCAAAGACATTGCCGAAGCAATCTTCGCCCAGCCCAACAACACCAAGGTGTTCCAGCAGGACGTTCCCGCCACCGGCGCCAAGGTTATCATGGGCCGCGTTTCGGACGGCGTTGCCCCGCACATGACCACCGTGGGCGAGAAGGGCTTCGTGGTTGCCGATGCCGCCGATGCCACCAAGGAAGGGATCGTCAAGGCGATCAAGGATTCGGGCGCTGAAGTGCTGATCAACTTCCTGCCCGTGGGTTCGCAGGACGCCACTGAATTCTACATGGAATGCGCGCTCGAAGCGGGCGTGGCCGTGGTCAACTGCATGCCGGTGTTCATCGCCAGTCGCCCCGAATGGGAAGCGAAGTTCCGCGCCAAGAACCTGCCGATCGTGGGCGATGACATCAAGGCGCAGGTTGGCGCCACGATCGTTCACCGCGTGCTGTCCAGCCTGTTCGCCGCCCGCGGCGTCACGGTTGAGCGGACCTACCAGCTCAACACCGGCGGCAACACCGACTTCATGAACATGCTGGATCGCCAGCGTCTGGGTTCGAAGAAGGAATCGAAGACCGAAGCCGTGCAGGCAATGCTGGCCCAGCGTCTTGAAGACGAAAACATCCACGTTGGCCCGTCGGACTATGTTCCGTGGCAGAAGGACAACAAGCTGTGCTTCCTGCGCCTTGAAGGCCTGCAGTGGGGCAACGTGCCGATGGAACTGGAACTGCGCCTGTCGGTTGAAGACAGCCCGAACTCGGCGGCTTGCGTCATGGATGCGATCCGCTGCGCCAAGGTTGCGCTGGAGCGCGGCGAAGGCGGGGCCCTGATCGGTCCCTCGGCCTATTTCTGCAAGCATCCGCCGCAGCAGTTCAACGACGATCTGGCTGCCCAGATGGTCAACGAATACGTTGCGGAAGCGCCGCTCGCCGCTGAATAAGCGCGGAAGGCTTAACCCACATTGACGGCGCCGGTCGGTTCTGCTGACCGGCGCCGTTGTTGTTCCAAGAGGTCGATTGATGGACGCCCTGATCATTGCCGCCGGGTTCGGCAGCCGTCTGCGCGATATTTCGGATTCCAAGCCGATGACCCCGGTGGCCGGGATCCCGCTGCTGGAACTGGGCGTGCGGCAGGCCAAGGCCGCGGGCGCGCAGCGCGTGGTGGTGGTGACCGGCCACGAGGCCGAACGGCTGGAAGCCGGGCTGCCGGCACTGGCCCTGCGGGTGGGTATCCCGGTTATTGCCCAGCGGGTGGAAGATTGGTCGAAACCCAATGGCTGGTCGGTGATGGCCGGGGCCAGCGTGATCGCGGGCGATTATCTGCTGATGATGTCGGACCACATTTTTTCCGCGCCGATCCTGTCCAGCCTGGCGCGGCAGGGCGGGGCAGACCGGGGCGTGACGCTGGCGATCGATCGCCGCTGCGATCACCCGCTGATCGATCCGGATGATGCTACCTGGGTAAAGCTGGATCCGGCCGGGTTCATCACCGCGATCGGCAAGACGATCCCCGCATACGACGCGGTTGATTGCGGTGCGTTTCTGGCCACGCCGGAACTGGCTGCCGCGATTCAGGCCGCAATTGACGATGGCCAGGCGGGCAGCCTGTCGGAAGGCATGCAGCGGCTGGCCGATGCCGGGCGGGCGGCTACGATGGATATCGGTAGCGCATGGTGGCTCGACGTGGATGATCCGCGCGCCCATGCCTTGGCCGAAGCGCAGGCGCCGCTGGAATTGCCCGAAATCTACGGCTGAGGCGCCCGCGTTAGGGCGCGGATCAGGGATATTTCATCGAAACGTGGGTGGTCAGCCCGGTCTTGGGCACGGCGATCCGCACGGATTTGAACGACGGTAGCCCGGCCAGCGTCGCGGGGTTGTTCGAAAAGCCGAAACCCTCCGCCGGCAAGCCCAGGCCAGTGCGATCAAACGCGCGGTCGGCGTTTGCATCATGATACAGCGCCAGCGCATAGACGCCCGGCTTGGGCACGAAGATACAGGCACGGGTTATTCCGGCGCGCGCATCGACCCGGCCGACATAGAGCGACCCGTGCTTGATCAGGAACTTGCTGGAATCGTCAGCATAGAGCGTCACGGCAACCAGGCCGCTGTCATCGCGCACGCCGTTGACTACCACGTTGAGCCAGGTGGCGCTGGCCGGCCCGGTGCAGCCGGCCGGAGGGGTCGGCTGTGCCTGGGCTGCGGCTGGGGCGGCAGGAATTGCGGCCAGGCCCAACGCAACCGGGGCATAGAGCAGCGCCGCGGCGCGGAAACGTCGGGGCAGGGTCATCGGCGTCAATCCTGTCTTGGGGGGCGAAAGTCGGTGCAGACATCCGCGCAGCCCGCTCATATGGCACAATTCTGGCCCGAAAGCCGACCTTAATGCAACTGCAAACCGGCGATTGAATGCCATCTGAATTGGGCGAAATTAGGTCCATCGCGCAGGGGTTTTCGATTGGCTTTGCGCCGCACCCCGGCATTTGTCGCACGGCAGGGGCGCGGCGCAGATACTGTGTGGAAAAAGGGACTTGTCCGGGTTGTCCCCCCCAGATGTGGTAGGTAAGCGCCGATCAAGGAGACGCGCTTACCGTCATGTCCATCCCGCTGATTTCCCCCTCGATCCTCTCTGCCGACTTTGCCCGGCTGGGTGAAGAAGTCCGCGCGGTTGACGCTGCCGGGGCCGATTGGATCCATGTCGATGTGATGGACGGCCATTTCGTGCCCAACATCACGATCGGCCCGATGGTGGTCAAGGCGCTGCGCCCGCACACGACCAAGCCGCTTGACGTTCACCTGATGATTTCGCCGGTCGATGCCTATATCCAGGCGTTCGCGGATGCCGGGGCCGATATCATCACCGTTCACCCCGAAGCCGGCGCGCATACCCATCGTACGGTTCAGGCGATCAAGGCCACCGGCAAGCTGGCGGGGATTTCTCTGAACCCGGCCACGCCCGCAAAGATGCTGGATTACCTGATTGACGAGATCGACCTTGTCTTGGTGATGAGCGTCAATCCCGGCTTTGGCGGGCAGAGCTTCATTTCCAGCCAGCTGCGCAAGATCGAAGCAATCCGCAAGATGATCGACAAGTCGGGCCGCGACATCCGGCTTGAGGTCGATGGCGGGGTCGATGTCAGCACTGCGCCCTTGTGCGTGGCGGCCGGGGCCGATGTGCTGGTGGCCGGAACCGCAACCTTCAAGGGCGGCCCGGATTGCTATGCCGCCAACATCGCCGCGCTGAAGCAGGTGGGATAACGGTGACCGACGCGCTCGCCAGCAGCACCGGCACGGGCCGCGACGGCGAAGGCGAGGCCGCGGGCATATCCGAACGCAGTGCCGCGCAGGCAGGCGCGGAGCCGGCTTCGGCCTTTGATACCGAAGATCTGTTTTCAATCACGGCGGGTGAACCGCAGGGCGAAGTGATCGAACCGGGCCGGGCCTTGGCGCTGGCCAACTTTTCGCTGCCGGCGATCGGCACCGGGGATCGGCTGGTCCGACTGGCCTATCGCATGGGGGTTTCGGGTGCGGCGCTGTCTGGCCCGTTTCGCAAGCCTGCCAAAGCCCGGCTGCTGGCAACGGTGCTCAATCCCCTGCCGGGCAACCGCGTTGCCGGAACGGCCCTGCGTGCCGGGCATTTCCTGGTCCACGGGGTGAAGGCGCCGATCGCGCAAATCGATTTTGCCGGGGCCGCGCGGATGGCTCCACCGCTTGAGCGGGTGGTCCATTCGTTCGCGTGGCTGGCCGATCTGGAAGCCTGCGCCCCGCGCGAACAAGTGGCGCCGGTGGCCGAACGGATTTTGGCCACCTGGCTGGCGGCGAATGCCAAGCCGCCCGCGCGGCCGGGCAAAGGCCCGGCGTGGAGCGTTGGCAATGCCGGGATGCGCGAACTGAACTGGCTGGTTCACGCCCCGCTGATCCTGTCGGGCCATGACAAGGCCTTGCGCGCCAAAATTCTGGCCGCCTTGGGTGAAAATGCGCGCTGGCTCGATCGCAATGTCGGCCGCGCCGAAGATCTGCTGGCCGAAGTTGCCGGGTGGTGCGGGATCGTGGCGGCAGGCCTGCTGCTGCCCGATGGCAAGCCGCGCCGGCTGTTCGGTGAAGCGGGCCTGATCCGCGCGCTGGGCGAACTGGTTGGCGACGATGGCGGGGTGCTGGCCCGTGCGCCGCTGCAACAGATCGATGCGATCACGCTGATCGTGCGCTTGCGGGCGTGCTATGCGGCGGTCCGCCGCGACCCCCCGGCCGCGCTTGAAGCGATCCTCAGCTTGCTGGTTCCGCCGCTGCTGGCACTGGTTCACAGCGATGGTTCGCTGGGCAGCTGGCAGGGCGCCTGGGCGGTTGATGCGGGCGAACTGGCGGCACTGGTGGCGGCATCGGGCGTGCGCACCCGGCCGCTGCGCGATGTGCGGCAGTGGGGTTATCAGCGCGTGGCGGCGGGCAAGGCGGTCTTGCAGTTCGATGCCGCGCCGCCGCCGCTGGCCAAGCACGCGCGATCCGGCTGCGCGTCCACGCTGGCGTTTGAGTTAAGCCATGGCAGCCAACGGATCGTCGTCAATTGTGGCGGGTCTGCCTGCGCCGGGGGCATGGTGCCGGTGCGGCTGGAACAAGGGCTCCGGGCCACCGGCGCGCACTCCACCCTGACGCTGGATGATGCCAATTCCACCGCCGTTGTGATCGGCGGCAAGCTGGGCACCGGCGTTTCCGAAGTCGAAATCGATCGGCGCGCGCTGGCCGGGGAAAAGGGCGCCGGGGCAACGCGCCTTGAAGCCAGCCACAATGGCTATGCCGCGCGTTACGGCCTGACCCATCGCCGGATCCTGATCCTGCGCGATGATGGCACCGAGCTGCGCGGCGAAGACATGCTGGTGCCCGCCACCAGCAAGGGCAAAAGCGGCAAAGTCGGTTTTGCGATCCGCTTCCATTTGGGCGCCGGCATTCAGGTGGGCCTGTCCGAAGATGGGCAAGGCGCCGGGCTTGCCCTGCCCGATGGCAGCTATTGGCAGTTCCGCGCCGGCGGCGGACAGGTCACGATCGAGGAATCGCTCTGGGCCGATGGGCAGGGCCGTCCGCAGCCGATCTTGCAACTGGTCGTTCAGGGGCTGGTTTCGCGCGGCGGCGGCAATTTTGCCTGGCTGCTGAAGAAAATGAGCTGAAACTTCACGTCGCTGGCCACGCGGGGTGTGGCCAAATCGCGCAAAACCCCTATGGGAGCGCGCATCGCCCAACGCCAGATTCTCTGAGGCCCATGCCATGACCGATGTTACGATCCGCCGCGCTCTGCTCTCCGTTTCCGACAAGACCGGCCTGGTCGAGCTGGGCCAGGCCTTGGCGCTGCGCGGGGTTGACCTTGTTTCGACCGGCGGGACCGCCAAGGCGCTGCGCGATGCGGGGCTGGCGGTGCGCGATATTTCGGACCTGACCGGGTTTCCCGAAATGATGGACGGGCGGGTCAAGACCCTGCATCCCAAGGTCCATGGCGGGCTGCTGGCGGTGCGCGACAATCCCGAACACGCCGCCGCCATGGCCGCGCATGATATCGGCGCGATCGATCTGGTCGTGGTCAACCTCTATCCGTTCGAAGCCACGGTGGCCAAGGGCGCCGACCGCGACGAAATCATCGAAAACATCGATATCGGCGGCCCTTCGATGGTGCGTTCCGCCGCCAAGAACCACGCGTTCGTGGCAATCGTTACCGATCCGGCGGACTATGCCGAACTGCTTTCGGAAATGGAGCAGACCGGCGGCGCCACCCGCCTGCCGTTCCGCAAGAAGCTGGCGGCGCGGGCCTATGCCGCCACCGCCGCTTACGATGGCATGATCAGCCAGTGGTTCGCCCTGGCCGATCAGCAGCAACAGTTTCCGGAAATGCTGGCGGTCAACGGCCGCCGCGCGCAGGAACTGCGCTATGGTGAAAACCCGCATCAGCAGGCCGCGCTGTACCTGCCGGTTGGCCCGCACATTCGCGGCATCGCGCAGGCCCGCCAGCTGCAGGGCAAGGAACTGTCGTACAACAACTATAACGATGCCGATGCCGCGTTGGAACTGTGCGCCGAATTCCGCGGGCAGGATCCGGCGGTGGTGATCGTCAAGCACGCCAACCCCTGCGGTGTGGCGCAGGGCCAGAGCCTGCTGGAAGCATGGCAGGGCGCGCTGGCCTGTGACGATGTTTCGGCGTTCGGCGGGATCGTGGCGGTCAACACCACGCTGGATGGCCCCACGGCCGAAGCGATCTGCGAAATCTTCACCGAAGTCGTCGTGGCCCCGGCGGCAGACGATGCCGCGATCGCCGCGTTCGCCAAGAAGAAGAACTTGCGCCTGCTGCTGACCGGCGAATTGCCCGATCCGCGCCGTGCGGGGTTGGCGGTGAAGCAGATCACCGGCGGCCTACTGGTGCAGGGCCGCGATAACGGCGCGATTACGCTGGCTGACCTGAAAGTGGTGACGAAGCGCGCGCCGACCGAGCAGGAACTGAAGGATTGCCTGTTCGCGTGGACGGTGGCCCGCCACGTTAAGTCGAACGCGATCGTCTATGCCAAGGATGGGGTTACCGCCGGGATCGGCGCGGGCCAGATGAACCGCCGCGACAGTTCGCGGATTGCCGCGATGAAAGCGGCCGAAGCGGCTGAAAAGTTCGGTTGGGCGCAATCGCGTGCGGTTGGCAGCGCGGTGGCGTCGGATGCGTTCTTCCCGTTTGCCGATGGCCTGCTGGCCGCGGCCGAAGCCGGCGCAACCGCGGTGATCCAGCCCGGCGGTTCGATCCGTGACGACGATGTGATCGCGGCGGCCGATGCGGCCGGTCTGGCGATGGTCTTCACCGGGATGCGCCATTTCCGGCACTGATTGGGTGCTGCGATAGTCGCTTCGTCGCAGGTTTGATGCGGCTGGCCGTAATGCGGCGGGTTGCGGGGCTTTGTTCACTCGACGGTAAGAGAAAAATCGGCAGGAGGGCGTCCTTCTGACGTTACACCTGCGAAGCGATTACCGATGGGCCTGTTCAAGCGCGATCTTTACCGTTCTTTTGCCGTCGGCTTTGGGCTTGGCACCGCGGCGTTGCTGCTCGCGCTGGGTATCCAATCGAGCAGCGGCATTTCGGGCCAGGTGATCTCTGCCGCGCAGGCCGCGCCCGCGCTGCCAGACCAGACCCGTTGAAGCGCCCCATTCGGCTGCGGCGTAACGCCCCCCTAGTTCTGATTTTGGCGCTGCTTGGCGCTTGCCAGCAACCAGCCGCAGCCCGCGAAGGCGCGGTCCTGGCCCCTGCCGCAGCCCGCGCGGCGGCGCAGGCCCCCGGCCTGAAGCAGGCGGTGTTTGCGGGTGGGTGCTTCTGGGGGGTCGAAGGCGTGTTCTCGCACGTTCGGGGCGTGACCAGCGTGGTTCCCGGGTTTTCCGGCGGCGCGGCGCGAACCGCGCAGTACGAACGGGTATCCACGGGCGATACCGGCCATGCCGAAGCGGTGCGCGTTACGTATGATCCGCGCGTTATCCGCTATGATCAGCTGCTGCGGATATTCTTCTCGGTCATCGCCGATCCGACCACGCTGAACCGGCAAGGCCCCGATAGCGGGACGCAATACCGTTCGGCCCTGTTCCCGCTGGATGATGAACAGCGCCAGGTGGCGGCCGCCTATCTTGGCCAGCTGGGCGCGTCTGGCCTGTGGCGGGCGCCGATCGTTACCCGGATCGAACCGTTCAAGGGGTTCTATCCGGCCGAGGCCTATCATCAGGATTTCATGGCCCGCAATCCCAGGTATCCCTATATCCTGGCTTGGGACGTGCAGAAGGTTGCCGCGCTCAAGCGGTTGTTTCCGGCCTTTTACAGCGCAGAAATAACGCGCGGCTGATTTCCCCGCCAGCGATTGCCGCCAATGATTGCCGCCAATGATTGCCGGGCGCTCATGGCGGTCCTATATCGGGGCGATGGCAGGGCATCACCACCAACACGCAGAACCTTCGGGCGATCGGCTGATTGCCGCCGCGCGCCGCGAATTGACCGACGCCGGCGAACAGTGGACCGACATGCGCGGCGAAGTGTTCAATGCGCTGGCGGCGCGCGAACGCCCGGCATCGGCCTATGATATTGCCGAAGATGTTTCGCGCCGCCGCGGCAAGCGGGTGGCGGCGAACAGCGTTTACCGCATTCTGGACTTGTTCGTGAAAACCGATCTGGCCCGGCGGGTGGAAAGCGCCAATGCCTATGTCGCCAACCCGCATCCGGGCTGCCGCCACGATTGCATTTTCCTGATCTGCGATTCGTGCGGCAAGGCCACGCACATCGATGACGATACATTGACCGGTGCGCTGGTGCAGGCGGCCCGCCAGTCGGGCTTTGCCGATATCCGTCCCGTCGTCGAACTGCGCGGCATCTGCGCGGATTGTTCGTAAGCCGCCGCGCCGCCTCTGTGTTCGACACTCCCATGACATCCGTGTAAAGGCTGTGGCATGAGCCTCAATCCGGCAACTCCGCTGCTCGATACGGTCGATACGCCCGCTGATCTGCGGCGCCTCAAGCCCGGCCAGCTGCACCAGCTGGCGGGCGAATTGCGCGCCGAAATGATTGCCGCGGTGGGGCAGACGGGCGGCCATCTGGGTTCCGGGCTGGGGGTGGTCGAACTGACAGTGGCGATCCACTATGTGTTCAACACCCCGGATGACCGGCTGGTGTGGGATGTGGGCCATCAGGCTTATCCGCACAAAATCATTACCGGCCGCCGCAGCCGGATGCGCACTTTGCGCCAGGGCGGGGGGCTGTCGGGCTTCACCAAGCGCAGCGAAAGCGAATACGATCCGTTCGGGACCGCCCATTCGTCCACGTCGATTTCGGCGGCGCTGGGCTTTGCCGTGGCCAACAAGCTGGCGGGCAAACCCGGCAAGGGCATCGCCGTGATCGGTGACGGCGCGATGAGCGCGGGCATGGCCTATGAGGCGATGAACAACGCCAAGCAGGCCGGCAACCGCCTGATCGTGATCCTGAACGATAACGACATGTCGATCGCGCCGCCGGTTGGCGGGCTGTCGGCCTATCTGGCGCAGCTGGTATCCTCGCGCCCGTTCCTGCGGGTGCGTGAACTGGCCAAGCGGGCCGCGCGGCGCCTGCCCGAACCACTGCACCGCGCGGCTAAGAAAACCGACGAATTTGCCCGCGGCATGGCGATGGGCGGCACCCTGTTCGAGGAACTGGGGTTCTATTACGTTGGCCCGGTCGATGGCCACAACCTGGATCAGCTGATCCCGATCCTGGAAAATGTGCGCGATGCCGCCGAAGGGCCGTGCCTGATCCATGTCGTGACGCAAAAGGGCAAGGGTTATGCCCCGGCCGAAGCTGCGGCCGATAAATACCACGGCGTCCAGAAGTTCGATGTGATCACCGGCGAACAAGTCAAAAGCGCGGGCGGGCCGCCCAGCTATACCGGCGTTTTCGCCAAGGCGCTGCTGGCCGAGGCAGAGCGTGATCCCACGATTTGCGCGATCACGGCCGCGATGCCTTCGGGCACCGGGCTGGATGCTTTTGCCCAGGCGTTTCCCGATCGCAGCTTCGATGTCGGGATTGCCGAACAACACGCGGTGACGTTTGCGGCCGGCCTTGCGGCGCAAGGGATGCGCCCGTTCTGCGCGATCTATTCCACCTTCCTCCAGCGCGCCTATGATCAGGTGGTGCATGACGTGGCGATCCAGAACCTGCCAGTGCGCTTTGCGATCGACCGGGCCGGGCTGGTGGGCGCGGATGGCGCGACCCATGCCGGCAGCTTTGACATCACGTATCTGGCATCGCTGCCGAACATGGTGGTGATGGCGGCGGCCGACGAAGCCGAACTGGTCCACATGACCCACACCGCCGCCTGCCATGACAGCGGCCCGATCGCGTTCCGCTATCCGCGCGGCAATGGCGTGGGGGTGGACCTGCCCAAAGTTCCGCAACGGCTGGAAATCGGCAAGGGCCGGATCGTCCGCCAGGGCAGCAAGGTGGCGATCCTGTCGCTGGGGACGCGGCTGGCCGAAGCGCTGAAGGCGGCCGATCAGCTTGACGCGCGCGGGCTGCCGACCACCGTGGCCGATTTGCGCTTTGCCAAGCCGCTGGATGAAACCCTGATCCGCCAGTTGATGGCCAGCCACGATGTGATCGTGACGGTTGAGGAAGGTTCGATCGGCGGGTTGGGTGCACACGTTTTGACGATGGCGAGCGATGCGGGGCTGACCGATGCGGGCCTGAAGATCCGCACGCTGCGCCTGCCGGATGTGTTTCAGGACCACGATAGCCCCGACAAGCAATACGACGCGGCCGGCCTTAACGCGCCGCAGATCGTCGATACGGTGTTGAAAGCGCTGCGCCACAACAGCGCCGGCGTGGAAGAGGCCCGCGCCTAGGCCGGCGGGCCGGGTTTACCCCACCCAGCGCCAGATCCCGGCCGGAACATAGACCAGCGGGATATGGCCCCAGCAGGCCACCAGCCACAGCGTGGTTCCGCCCAGCCATGGCCCCACCCCTGCCTTGGCCAAGCCGCCAAAGCGCGGCCAGTAACTGGTTTGGGCCTGCCAGCCCTGCCATGCGGCCCCCATGGCCGCCTGCTTCTTGCGATCCTGCAAGTGCGACCCGACCAGCGCCAGCAGGGCGATGGCCCCGGCCAGCACGATCACGCGCGGGGTTGGGCTGATTGCAACATGGGCAGCGCTCCACAGCGCTATCGCCCACATCATCGGGTGGCGGGTAACGTGAAACACGCCGTGCGGCGGCTTGGCGGCAAGGCTGGCGGCGCCCGGCGCGGGCAGCGCCGGGTTGCCGACAAAGCTGCCCACCAGCAAGACCGAAGCGACCAGCATTAGCACCGTGGCAATGGCCCATGGCACTTCGGCCTGGCCATTCCACAGCGGGGCGGCATTGGCCGGCGCAGCGCGGAACGCCAGCACCATCCACGCGAAGCTTGCCAGCGCGACCAGCGAATAGAGGCCTTGAAAACCCTTGTCCCCAACCACGCGGAGCAACGGTGCACGCAGCGGGTGCGACAGGGCAAAGTGGGTTCCGACAAAAGTGACGGCGGCGGCGATAAGTCCGATCAGTGCGGCATCCATGGCAGAACCCTCCTTCGTGCAATCACGCTATTACCATTCGTAGGCCTTGGGAAGCTGGCCTTCGCCGGGTGCCTTGTAGCGGTCGCGCAGGCGGGTCTGGTGATTGCCCAGCGGCTGCTCCACCCCGTCGATGAACACGCGCAGTGCGCCGGTGGCCAGTTCCAGTGGATCGCCGTCCCAGATCACCACATCGCCCGCGCGGCCCGCGCGCAGCGACCCGAACTTGTCGCCCATGCCCATGGCTTCGGCCGGACCCGACGAGATCGCGGCGAAGGCCTGATCCCAGTTGAGGCCGGTAGCGCCGGGTACGCGGGTCAGCGCCACCAGGTTGCCGGCATACTGGGTGGCATAGCGCGGCTGGTCAAAGAATGCGCCCAGCGCAACTTTGACCCCGGCCTTGGCCATCCGCCCGACGTTCGATTGGGTCGAACCCAGCTTTTCGAAACTGGCGGGCAGGTCGGTCAGCGGGGTGGCCAGCACCGGCACGCCGGCGGCGGCCAGTTCCGGGGCCACCAGCCAGCCTTCGGTTGCACCGACGATAACCAGTTTCAGCGCCGGGAATTCGGCCTTCAGCGCCAGTGCCAGCCGAATATCGGCAGCGCGTTCGACGTGGACGTAAAGCGGCTGGCGGCCAGTCACCACCGGGACCAGCGCCGCGGCGTCGCTGCGGGTCAGCAGCACGTCGGTGCGGCGGGGGGCGGGCTGGCGCTTGGTGCGGGCCGGTGCTGGCACCAGTTCGCGCGCTTCGGCCAGCGCGTTGCGCAATTCGGCAACCGCGGCAACCCGGCTGCCGCCGGAAAGTTGCGCCCCGCCTTCGCCCAGTTCGACGTACTGGAATGCCCGTGCGGCGGTGATCGCGCGCGGATCGGCGCCCAGATCGATTACCGCGCCTTGCCCTTCGAAGATCGAATGCGTGCCAAGCGGGGCAATGCCCGCGCGCGTCACGCCGCCGGACCGGCTGACCGCGATCGGCTGGGCGGCCGGGTTGATCGCCGGGGCGATATCCAGCGCCGCGCTGAACGGCGATTTGGCCGCATCTTCATCGTTGCTTTCATCGACCGCGCCGACATCGATCAGGCCCAGGTTGGTAACCGCGACGACCAAGCCGGGCGTCACCCATTGGCCGTGCGCATCAATCACGTTGATCCCGGCAGGCACGGTGATGCCGCCGCCGGCGGCCACCACTTTGCCGCCGCGGATCAGCACGGTGCCATGGTCGATCGGGGGAGACCCATCGCCAATCACCAGCCGGGCGTTGGTCACCGCCATGTCCTGCGCCAGGGCTGGCGCGGAGAGGCCGGCCAGCAGGGCCGCTGTTGCTGCGGCAATCGTGCGGACGGCGTTCATTTCACGTCTCCTTCGCCGGGCTGGCCAAGCTCGAAATCGCTGACCGGGCGGCGCCCGCGGCGATCGGCATCGAACAACAGGGCGCCATCGATCCAGACCTTTTCAGGCCGGGAATAGACCGACAGCGGATTGCCGTTCCACAGCACCACATCGGCCATCTTGCCGGCCGCCAGGCTGCCAGTTTGCTGGTCCACCCCGATTGCCTTGGCGGGATTCAGAGTGAGCCAGCGGATCACTTCGGCGTCGGGAATGTCGATCCCGGCGCGGCGGGCATCGCCCTGCGCCTTGGCTGCTTCCTGGTTGAGCCGCTGGATCCCGTTTTCGTCGTCCGAATGGATCACCACGCAGGCGCCAGCCTTGTACAGCAGGCCGGCATTTTCGGGGATCGCATCATAGGCTTCCATCTTGAAGCCCCACCAATCGGCCCAGACCGCCGAACAGACATCGTTTTCCTTCAGCAGATCACCGATCTTGTAGGCTTCGACCGCGTGATGGAACGTGGCAACTTTATAGCCGAACTCTTTGGCCATATCGAGCACCAGCGCCATTTCATCGGCCTGATAGCAGTGGTTCTGGATCCGGATTTCACCATCCAGCACACCGGCCAGCGTTTCCATCGCCAGGTCGCGACTGTCGAGCTTGCCCTCGTCGCGCTTGCGGCGGTATTCCTGCGCCTTGATCCACGTTTCGCGGTTGACTGCGAAGTTGCCCATGCGGGTAGATGGCATCCGGCCCTTTGCGCCATAAACCCGCTTGGGGTTTTCGCCGCAGGCCATTTTCAGGCTGTAGGGTGCGCCGGGGAACTTCATGCCCTGCACGGTGCGGCTGGCCACGTTTTTCAGCGCCACCGAACGTCCGCCCATCAGGTTGCCCGATCCCGGCAGGATCATCATCGCGGTCACCCCGCCATTGGCCAGCGCGCGGGAAAAGCCGGGGTCTTGCGGCCAGACCGAATGTTCCGCCCAGACGTTGGGGGTGGTCGGATCGGTCATTTCGTTGCCGTCGGAATGGGCCTCGACCGCCGGGCTGGGATAGACGCCCAGATGGCTGTGCGCGTCAATGATCCCCGGGGTCACGAATTTCCCGGCCGCATCGATGCGGGTGTAGCCAGCGGGAATGGCCAGATCGGCCCCGCCCACGGCAACGATCTTGCCGTCCGAAACCAGCACCGTTCCGCCATCGATCCGCCCGCCGGCGCCATCGAATACCGTGGCACCGACCAGCGCGGTCGGTGTGCCGGGATAGGGCTTGTAGGTGGATGGGTAGGGGTTCTTGTTGAAATCGCGCGCGGCTTTCACCGCGGCGCTTTCAACTTTATCCTTGGCCAGCCCGGCGGTGGGGGCGTTCAGCGCCAGTGCCAGCGCACCGGCCGCGGCGATATAGCGTGCGATGCGCATGCTTACTTTACTCCGTGCATCAGTTTTTTCAGCGGCCACGCCAGCGCCAGCAGCAGCGCGCCGATGCCCACGGCGATCCAGCCGATCAGGTGGAACACGCCGACATAGGTTTCCAGGCTGACCTTGAGGTTGGTGACCTGCCCGCCGACGGTTTCAACGCTGGCCACTTGTGCCACCACGCCCGCGACATACTGCGCGACCGAAATCGACAGGAACCACACCCCCATCATCAGCCCGACGATGCGGGCGATCGATAGCTTGGTGATCATCGACAGGCCAACCGGCGAAATGCACAGTTCGGCCACCGAGTGGATGAAGTACAGGCCAGCCAGCCACCACAGCGCCACTTTGAAATCAGGCCCGGCAAACTGGGCGCCCCAGACGAGGAACAGGAAGCCCCCGCCCACGCCCATCAGCGCCAGTCCGAATTTGACCGGGATCGTCGGTTCTACCCCGCGCTTGGCCAGTCCGTTCCACAGCAGCGAGAACACGGGGGCCAGCACGACGATGAACAGCGCGTTGAAGAACTGGGTCTGGCCGGCGCTGATCGAAAAGCCTGAGGTCACGTGCAGGTCGGTGTTGCGGTCGGCGAACAGGGTCAGCGATGAACCCGCCTGTTCGAACAGAGTCCAGAACACAGTGTTGAACGTGATCAGCACCATGGCCGCGATCATCATCTGGAATTCGCGGCGATCGCCGTTGAAGAATGACCAGCCCAGAATGCCGGGAACCGCGATCGTGAACGTGGCGAACATGATCTTGCCCATGATCGGCAAGGTGGCGATGTAACCGATGATCCCGCTGCCAGCTTCGGGCTTCACATAGTGCATCAGGTTCGAGAACAGGAACCAGACCACCGGAATGGCCGCAACCGCGCCCAGATAGATCAGGATGTCCTTGCGCGGATCGGCCCCGGCCGGGCGTTCGCCATAACCGCTCAGCCGGCCGCCATCGAACTGGATCAGCGCCCACGACGCCAGCATCCCGATTGCGGCCAGTCCAAAGCCGGCCCACCAGCCAACCGTATCGGCCAGCAGCGGGCAGAGCAGCTGCGAAAACAGCGAACCAAGGTTGATGCCCATGTAAAAGATCGTGAACCCGGCATCGCGGCGGCGATCCCCTTCGGCATAAAGCGAGCCGACGATGGTCGAAATGTTCGGCTTGAAAAAGCCGTTGCCGATCGTGACGAGCGACAGCCCGGCCAGCATCAGGAACGTGAACAGTTCGCTGCGCTGCCCGCCGGATACAAACCCGCCCTTGGCGATCTGCTGGGCTGCGCTGCCATCCTGGTTGAGCAACGTAACGGTGCCGTCTTCGTTGCCCTGAACTTGCAGCTTGCCCTGCGGCATCAGCACCCAGCGCACTTCGTTGCCACTGCTGGTGGGCCGATCGACAAAATTGTCGACCTGCACTTCATAGCGCTGGCCATCGATCGTGGCATAAGGCTTGGCGGTTTCGCCGCCGAAGCACAGGATGAAATAGCCCAATGCCATCATCACCGCGCCGAACTTTACCGAACGCTTCGAACCCAGAAACCGGTCGGCGATCAGGCCGCCGATCAGCGGGGTCAGATAGACCAGTGCGGTGAACCCGCCGTACAGCCCGTTGGTGGTGGTATCGTTGAACAGGAAGTGTTTGGTCAGGTACAGCGTCAGCAGCGCCCGCATGCCGTAATAGCCAAAGCGTTCCCACATTTCGGTGGTGAACAGCCGGGCCAGCTGGCTGGGGTGGCCGAACCACCCGGCGCCATTCGCCTGGCCTGCCCCTGTGGCCGCGTTGTCGATAGTCTGGCTCATGCGCCTGATGCTCCCCATTTACCCTGCTTGGCCCTGGCAGTGCGCTTTGCGCGGCACCGCGGGCTGAATGGTCCCAGATTAGCGGGCTTTTGCGCGCAGGAAAGCAGAATGTTGCGCACGCTTGTAATGAGCTTGCTGTGGCGCGCCTGCCGAATGCCCGATGCCTTGAACCGCCCGAACGACCTTGTGTGCAGCGCTGTATTATGGCACCGATGCACCATGCCCAACGCCAGCAAACCCGTCTACCTCAAGCTGCGTGACCTGATCGCGGCGGCGATCATCGATGGCACCTATCCCGAAGGGGCGATGTTGCCTTCGGTGCGGGCATTCGCCGCGCAGCAGGGTGCGAACCCGCTGACGGTGGCCAAGGCTTACCAGCAGTTCCAGCTTGATGGACTGGTTGACGTGCAGCGCGGCGTGGGGATGTTCGTGGCCCCGGGGGCAGCCGATCGGCTGCGCCGCGCCGAACGCGAAGTTTTCCTGGCGCGCGAATGGCCGGCGATCCGCATCCGCATGGCGCGGCTGGGCATTGCCGCTGCCGATCTGCTTGAATCGCTTTGAAAGCTTGCAGATTCGACTGTGATTGTCGGTTGCGCAGCGTGGCCCGGTCTGGCATTTAGTGGGCTGCAGTGCTGCTTGTACCGGGTCGTAAGCCGTGCCGCTCTTTTGCTGTTTTGTTTCGGGCCGCCCATGGCCCGGTGAGAGGCGTACGATGATCAGATCCGAATTGGTTGCCGCGCTTGCGCAGGAAAACCCCGGCCTTCGCGCAGAAGAAGTCGAAAAGGTGGTTAGCGTTTTCTTTGATGAAATCGCCCAGCGCCTTGCCAAAGGTGGCCGAGTGGAACTGCGCGGCTTTGGCGCGTTTTCCACGCGCGAACGCGATCCCCGCAAGGGCCGCAATCCCCGCACCGGCGAAGCCGTGGATGTACCGGGCAAGAGCGTGCCCTATTTCAAGCCCGGCAAGGAAATGCGCGCTCGCCTCAACGCGGATTGAGCGCGGCTTTCCCATTCCGTCTGGCCCCATTCCGTCCGTCAGTGATTGAACCGGCACGCGCGATCTGCCACATCGCGCATGCCTAGGCGCGCGGACGTGGCGGAATGGTAGACGCAGGGGACTTAAAATCCCTTGATCCTTGATCGTGTGGGTTCGAGTCCCACCGTCCGCACCATGGCTTGGCCGCGTTCGGCGCATCGCTGACGCGGCGTGACTGGCTACAACCCTCTGGTCACAACCCACTGGCCAACACCGACCGGCAAAAGCTTGCCGGCGTTAACCGGCCATTAGGCATTTCCCTTCACTTCTGCCCCTGCAAACCAAGTGGGGGCAAAATGGCTGTTACCGGCTTTACTGGCGCGACCCGTGTCGCGCCGCAGCATGAAAAATCCGTTGATGTTGTGATCATCGGCGCCGGCCCTGCCGGCCTTACCGCAGGCTACCTGCTGACCAAGGCTGGGCTGAGCGTGGCGCTGATCGAGAAGGATCCGCATTACGTTGGCGGCATCAGCCGCACGGTTGAACACGAAGGCTATCGCTTCGACATTGGCGGGCACCGGTTCTTTTCGAAATCGCAGCAGGTGGTCGATCTGTGGAACGAGATCCTGCCGGATGATTTCATCCAGCGCCCGCGGATGAGCCGGATCTACTACGAGGGTAAATTCTATTCCTATCCGCTGCGCGCGTTCGAGGCGTTGTGGAACCTGGGTATCCTGCGCAGCACGCTGTGCATGATCAGCTTTGCCGCGGCCAAGGCGTTTCCGAACAAGCGCGTGCGCAGCTTCGAGGACTGGACGGTTAACCAGTTCGGCCGCAAGCTCTATTCGATCTTTTTCAAGACTTACACCGAGAAAGTCTGGGGCATGCCCTGCGACGAAATGAGCGCCGATTGGGCCGCCCAGCGGATCAAGGGGCTGTCGCTGTGGGGGGCCGTGGTCGATGGGCTGAAGCGCAGCCTGGGGTTCAACAAGGCGCCTAATGACGGGATGCAGACCAAGACCCTGCTGGAAACCTTCCGCTATCCGCGCCTTGGCCCCGGCATGATGTGGGATGCCGCGCGCGACAAGATTGTGGCCAGCGGCAAAGGCATGGTGCTGATGGGCCACGCGCTTAAACAGCTGGCGGACGATGGCGCTGGCGGCTGGCGCCTGACGGCCAGCCATGCGGGCGGCGAAACGGTGATCCGCGCCCGCCATGCGATCAGTTCGGCCCCGCTGCGCGAACTGGCCGCGCGATTGCATCCCCTGCCCGCCACCAGCCTGAACGCCAAGGAACTGCGCTATCGCGATTTCCTGACCGTGGCGCTGAAGATCCGCAGCGACGATTTGTTCCCCGACAACTGGATCTACATCCACGACAGCAAGGTCAAAGTGGGCCGCATCCAGAACTTCCGCTCATGGTCGCCGGAAATGGTCCCTGATGAAAGCGTGGCTTGCGTCGGGCTGGAATACTTCTGTTTCGAAGGCGATGGGCTGTGGTCGATGGCCGATGCCGACCTGATTGACCTTGCCACCCGCGAACTGGCGATCCTTGGGCTGGTATCGGCCGAACAGGTGATTGGCGGCGCGGTGGTCCGGCAGGAAAAAGCCTATCCTGTCTATGACGAGGACTATGCGACGCACGTCGCAGCGCTGCGCACCGAACTGGAAGCGGCCCACCCCACGCTGCACATGGTCGGGCGCAACGGGATGCACCGCTACAACA
The DNA here is from genome assembly GCA_046050825.1 of Pseudomonadota bacterium. Taxonomy (GTDB): domain Bacteria; phylum Pseudomonadota; class Alphaproteobacteria; order Sphingomonadales; family Sphingomonadaceae; genus Novosphingobium. The sequence goes on along the minus strand of JBJOPJ010000004.1, from coordinate 17,947 downwards.
ACCAGGACCACGCGATGATGACCGCGATGCTGACGGCGGCGAACATTTGCGCCGGCAGCCGGGTTTACGATGTGTGGTGCGTCAACGAAGATGCCGAATATCACGAAGCTGGAACGGAAGGCGCCGAAACCACTCTGCCCGCCGCGGCCGGGGGCATCAACGCGGATCAGGCCGCCGCGCTGGGTTCAGTGCGCGATGTGCCGGCGCGCATCCCCGCCACCCGGCGCGACGCCGCATGAGGGCCGCGCCGATGATCCGCCAGCTCACCGATGCGGTCTTCCTGCGCTACATTGCCGCCAGCGCCCTGGCGCTGGGGGTGGATCTGGGATCGTTTCTGATCCTGCTGGGCCTTGGCCTGCCTGCGGCCATCGCGGCTGCGCTGGGCTATGGATTGGGGATCGTCGCACACTGGCTGATGTCCAGCCGCGCTGTCTTTGCCCGTGGGCTGGCCGCGCGGGGGCCTGAGCGTACGTGGCAGAAAGCCATGTTCGTTGGCTCGGCGCTGTTCGGGCTGGCGCTGACCACGGCGATCGTCGGCACCGGCGATGCGCTGGGCACCGATCCGCGCATTGCCAAACTTGTGGCGATTGCGATCAGTTTTTCGCTGACGTGGATGTTGCGCGAAAAATTCGTGTTTCGCGCCGCAACCGACCAGTGAACCGGCACCACACTCCTGGCAGCGCGCTGCGCCGCCAAGCCGTTCTGGCAATTCTTGGCGGATGGCTGGTGGTGGCGTTGCTGGCTGTGCTGCCGGATTGGCCAGCCATCGCCGCCATGCGTCTGGCCGATCCGGACGATGCGCTGCGGCTGGTGCAAGTGCGTGCGTTGCTGGCCGGGCAGGGGTGGTTCGATCTGCACCAGTACCGCGTCGATCCGCCGCTTGGCGTGGTCATGCACTGGTCGCGGCTGGTCGACCTGCCATTGGCGGGGATGATCATGGCGCTGCGCCCGCTGCTGGGGACGGCTGGGGCAGAGCTGGCCGCCGCCGTGCTGGTGCCGCTGCTGACGCTGCTGGCCGCGCAGTTGTGCCTGGGCCGCTTGGCGTGGCGGCGGCTGGGGCCGGGATACGTGCTGCTGTCCGCCCTGCTGATGGTGCTGATGCTGCCGGCGATGATGCAGTTCAAGCCGCTGCGGATCGATCATCATGGCTGGCAGATCGTGGCTGTCGTGGCTGCGCTGAATGCCTTGCTTTCACCCGATTCACGCCGCGGACCCTGGATCGCGGGAGCCGCGCTGGCGTTTGGCCTTTCGGTCAGCCTTGAACTGTTGCCCTTTGCGGGGCTGTTTGCGGCGGTGTTCGGTTTGCGCTGGCTGGGCGATCCGGCGCAGCGCCAGTGGCTGGTGCGCTATCTTGATGCGCTAACGCTGTGCAGCGGTGCGCTGTTTCTGGCCACGCGGGGGCTGGCCGATCTGACGGCTTATTGCGATGCGGTTTCGCCGGCCTATCTGGGCGGCCTGGCCGCGACGGCGCTGGCGGTGCGGGGTGTGGCTGCCGTGCCAACTATGCCCCGCTCAGGGCTGTTCGCCATGCTCGCCGTGGCCGGGCTGTTCGGTGCGGCGACATTCCTGTGGCTGGCCCCGGCGTGTACCACCGGGCCATTCGCGCGGCTTGATCCGCTGGTGCGGGATTTCTGGTACGATAACGTCAAGGAAGGGATGCCGATCTGGCGTCAGGACTTCGCGGTTATGGTTCAGATGTTGCTGCCGCCGCTGATCGGCTGGCAGGCAGCCGTGCGGCTGGCACGGGACGAACGATCGCATTTCTGGAGCGAATATGCGCTGCTGCTGGGCGGAGCGATTGCCATTTCGATTGCGGTTTCGCGGTTCAGCGGGGTCTCATCCGCGATCGCGGTGGTGCCGCTGGCATGGCAATTGCGCGCGTGGGCCGGGCTGATCCCGCGCTTGCGCAGCATGCTGGGCAAGGCAGCGCTGGCAGTGGCAATGGGCCTGGCGTTCATGCCGGGTCTGGCGATTCAGGGCGCCGACAAGGTCTATGCGCGGATCACCGCCAAACCGCAGGCAGCAAGCGGCACCGCCATGCTGGCCAGCAATGCCTGTTCGATGCCGCAATCGTTGGCGGCGCTTGGCCGCCTGCCGCAAGGGACGATCCTTGCCCCGCTGGACGTTGGCCCGCACATCTTGCTGGTTACCCCGCACAGGGTCGTGGCGACCGGTCATCATCGCGCCTCCGCCGCGATGCACGATGTGCTTGCGGCCTTTCTGGGTAATCCCGAGGCGGCCCGCCACACCGTGTTGCGCCATCGTGTCGATTATGTGTTGCTATGCGACGATCTGGTCGAAGCGCAAATGTACCGCCAGCGTGCGCCGCACGGCTTGGCGGCGCAGCTGCTGGCCGGGCACACGGTAGCCTGGCTTAGCCCGGTTGACTTTGGCCCCGGCGCTGGCGCGATGAAACTGTGGCGCGTGGCTCGTTAAGCGTCGATCAGCCCGGCACGAAGGCCAGTGCCAAGCCGTTCATGCAATAGCGTTTGCCGGTGGGTTTCGGGCCATCATCGAACACGTGGCCAAGGTGCCCGCCGCAACGGGTGCAGTGAACTTCGGTCCGAGGATAGCCGACTTCCCAATCGGTTGACGTTTCTACCGCGCCGGGCAGCGGTTTCCAGAAACTGGGCCAGCCGGTGCCGCTGTCAAACTTGGTGGCGGATGAAAACAGCGGATTGCCATCGGCCGCGCAAGTGAACGTGCCGCGGCGATGTTCGCCCAGCAGCGGCGAGGTGAACGGCGGTTCGGTGCCGCGTTCGCGCAGGATGTGGTATTGCGGCCGAGTCAGCCGGCGGCGCCATTCGGCATCGCTGTACGCCGCGGCATAGGCCTTGGCTGCAGCCGCTGCGCCGCCGCAGGCCGTCAGCGCGCCCAAGGCTGCGCCAGCCCCCAGCCAGCCGAGCAAGCCGCGGCGATCAAGCATGGGGGATGACGCCATGGGTGTGTTCCTCAAACGCGCTGGGGCGGACCTTCCAGCCCGCCCCAGCAATTGTATTCGGCCCAGCAATTGTGTTCGGCCCAGCAATTGTGTTCGGCAATGTCCGAGCAGGCTTAGAACTTTGAAAGCGTGACTTCCAGCTTGCGGAAGCCGTGGACGAAGTTGGCCCGCACCCGTTCCACTTTGCCGGTTACGTTTACGCGCATCCGGCGGGCGTGCATTTCCTCCATCAGGATCTTGAGCTGCAATTCGGCCAACCGTGCGCCCACGCAGCGGTGGATGCCATAGCCGAAGGCCACGTGCCGGCGGGCGTTTTCACGCTTCAGGATCAGCTTGTCGGCATCGGGGAACACGTCTTCGTCGCGGTTGCCCGAAATGTACCACAGCAGAACCTTGTCACCCTTCTTGATTTCGTGGCCGAACAAGTCCGCATCCGCCGTGGCGGTGCGGCGCATGTGCGCCAGCGGGGTAACATAGCGGATGCATTCCTGCACCGCGTTGGGGATGACCGAAGGATCGGCCTCAAAGATCGCGCGCTGATCGGGGAACTGGTCAAGTGCCTGCACGATGCCCGACATGGTGTTGCGGGTGGTGTCGTTGCCGCCCACGATCAGCAGGATCAGGTTGCCCATGAATTCCTGCGGGCTCATGTGGTTCATCGAGTCCGAATGGATCATCATCGAGATGAGGTCGCGGCTGGGCGGGGCGTTGACCCGTTCGACCCACAGGCGCTGAAAGTATCCGGCCATTTCGCCGAAGATTTCCCAGCGCAAGTCCTGCAGTTCGCGGGCAAAGCCCAGTTCGACATCCCCGGCCCAGTCAGACCAGAAGGTCAGCAGGCGGCGATCTTCCCATGGAAAGCCGAACAGGATTGCCAGCATCCCGGTGGTCAGTTCGATCGAGACTTTGTCCACCCAGTCAAACTGTTCGCCCCAGGGCAGGCTGTCGAGCGTGGCCTGCGTGCGGGCGCGCACTTCGGCGGCCATCTTTTCGATTTCGGCCGGGGTGAATGCCGGTGCAACCGTGCGGCGCTGGCCGGTGTGTTCGGGGCGGTCCATCGCGATGAACATCGGCAGGCGGCGTTCGGCGAGGTGTTCGGGCGTGGCATCGGCCGGCGGATCGCCGATCGTGATGCCGCCGAATTCCCACGAAGACGAAAACAGTTCGGGCAGCGATTCGACGTGCTGGATCGTCTTGATCGAAGTGACGTTCCAGTAATCGCCATAAGGCGTGCCGGTGACCTTGTTGATCGGGGCCTGCGCCCGCATTTCGGCAAAGATCGGCTGCCAGCGATCTTCGGCATAGATGTCCGACCGCGAAACGTCCCACGGGTGGGTGTGGGCCGGCATGTCCTGCTTGTGATCCTTGAGCCAGCCCTCGAACGCTTCGGTCGCGGTTGGCGACGTGCGATAAGTGGGTTTCTGGTCAGCAAGTGGTTGGGTAGCCATGAAATTTCCTCTCCGGCACGATTCTCTACGATACGTTGCCCTTAAGGACTTATCCGCACTAACTTACTCAAGAGTCAATAGCGCCTCGGTGAAGCGCGCTGATGGTTGGTCAGGCGGCGGTGTGGGGCTTGGTTGGGCGCCACCAGCGCCGCCAGCGCGATCCACTACCGGGGCCACCACCGGGGCCACCACCGGGGCCGCCAATGGGGCCACTTTGCATCACCCGCTTGCGAAACAGCGCCGCGCCGGCGCGCACCAGCACCACCACGCACACCAGTTGCCACCCGATCGCCACGGCATGGGGCCAAAGTTCGGGTTGCTGCGCCGCGCGGGCCAGCATTGCGAAGGGCGAACTTAACGGCATGGCCATCGCGGTGAATTCCACCACCGTGCCGGGCTGCGAGATGGCGTAAGTGGCGAAGAAGAAGGTCAGCAGCTGCAGCATCGTGGCCGGCATCGACAGCGTTTGCACTTCGCGCACGGTCGAGGCCAGCGATCCGATCGCCAGAAAGATCGACCCCAGCAGCAAATAGCCCAGTGAGAAATAGATCACCCCAAGGCCCAGGAAAGCCGGCCAGGCTGTGCCCGGCCGTGAACCACAGCGCCCCGCCCGCCAGCGCCCAGACCGAGATACCGACCCATGACACCGCCAGCATGGCGAACAGCTTGCCGAAGAAGACCGCATCCATCGAGATCGCAGCGGCCAGCACTTCGATAATCTTGTTGCCCTTCTCTTCGACCAGGTTCGAAAGCACCATGCCGGCCAGCAGCATGGTCAGTAGAAACAGCACCGTTTGGCCCAGCTGGGCGGTGATCAGACGGCTTTGGGCTTGGTCGGCGGTGCTGGTCGCGATGCCCGAAAGCCGCACCGTCGGTAAGGCTGCGGGATGGGCATCGCGGGCTTCGGCCGCCAGCAGCGCGACGCGGCCCTGCCAGTCGGCGATGCGATCCTCCGGTCCGGTCAACACTGGATGATCAAGGCTGCCAGTTACGATCGCGGCAAGGTTGGCGCGATCGGCCTGCATCGCTTGGGCCGGATCGAACGGGGTTCCGGGCGCCAGTTGCTGCACGATGACCAGTTCGGGCAAGGCCGCGCCCAGTTGCGGCACAAGGCGGCGGTGGGCGGCCGTTATCGCGGCAACATCGCCGGCGCTCATGGCCACGCCCAGTTCGGGCCGGCCGTTGTGGTCCTGCACTTGCTGGCCGATCCCGCCGGCCAGCCCGCCCACCAGCATGGGAAACAGCGGACCCAGCAGAAAAAAGAAGAAGCTGCGGGAAAACAGGATCGCGGTGAAATCGCGCCGGGCGATCACATAAGCGGCAGCCAAAGTTGAGAGCCGGCCGGTGCGGGGGGAAAAGGCCATCAGCGGCGCTCCTCGTCAGGGGTTTCTGCCAGTGCGCGGGCTGCGGCCTCGCCAGCGATGGCGACGAAGGCATCATGCAGCCCGGCGCGCTCGATCGAGAGCGATAGGATGCCCACTTCGCTTTCGATCAGGGCGCGCAGCAGCGGCTCAACTCCGGATTCGGGCCCGGATTGGGGCAGGGCAAACTGCCACAAATGGGTGCCATTGCCCTTGCTGTCATGCGCTGCATCTGGGGGCAAGGCGGCGCGCCATGGGCCATCGCCCTGGCGGGTTTCCAACCGCACTTACGGACGGATCCGATCACGTGCGAGATCGACCGACCCGGCAAACGGCACTTTGCCGCCGGCGATGATCGCCACTTCATCGCACAGGCGCTCGGCATGGGCGATCACATGGGTGGAAAAGATCACCGTGGTTCCTTCGGCGGCCAGCGTGCGGATCATCCGTTCGAGCCGCCCCTGATTGAGTGCGTCCAGCCCGGAAAACGGCTCGTCGAACACCACCAATCGCGGCTGGTGGACCAGCGTCCCCAGCAATTGGACCTGCTGCGCCATGCCCTTCGAAAGCTGGCGGATCTGGCGATCGATCGCATGGCCCAACCCATGTTCTTCCAGCAATGCCTTGCCTCGGCGGCGCCCTTCGGCCAGCGGCAACCCGCGTAGCGCGCCCAGAAAGGCGATCGCTTCGAACGCTTTCATCGCCGGATAGAGGCCGCGTTCCTCGGGCAGGTAACCGATCGTGTGCGCCACTTCGTGCGGACGATCATGGCCCAGCACGCGGCGCGTGCCGGCATCGGGATCGATAATCCCCAGCAGCATCCGCAGCGTGGTGGTCTTGCCCGCCCCGTTCGGCCCCAGAATCCCATAGATCGCGCCTTCGGGAACCGACAGGTCCACCCCATCGACGGCGGTGCAGCCATCGAACCGCTTGACCAGGCCGCGCGCCGCGATTGCCAGTGGACGCGCAGTATCAAGCGTCCCTGCCAGTTTTGGCGCGTTGCTCCCCATTTGCCATTCCCCTAGTCTCATGGTTCGCGGCGATAGTGGACCGGCTGTGAACAGGAGCAACAGGAAACTTGGTTAACGCTGTCCCCATTGATTCCTTGCAGGACGCCCTGGCAGCCGAGGCCCGGCGGCTGGGTTTTGTCGCGTGCGGCGTGGCCCCGGCGCGCGAGGATCCCGCGCGGGCGCAGCGGCTGGTCGATTGGCTGGCTGCCGGCAACCACGGCACGATGGCCTGGATGGAAGAACGCGCCCACCATCGCCGCAGCCCACAGGGCTTGTGGGCCGAGGCGCAAAGCGTGATCGCGCTGGGGATGAGCTATGCCCCGGCCGCCGATCCGCGTGCGCTGGAAAGCGTGGGCGATCGGGGGCGGATTTCGGTCTATGCCCAAGGGCGCGATTATCACGATACCGTGAAAAAGGCGCTTAAGGCGCTGGCCCGCTGGCTGGTGGCCGAAGCGGCGCGGCGCGGGCTGGGCGAAGTGGGGGTCAAAGTGTTCGTCGATACCGCGCCGGTCATGGAAAAGCCGCTGGCTGCCGCCGCCGGCCTTGGCTGGCAGGGCAAGCACACCAATGTGGTCAGCCGCGAACACGGCAGCTGGCTGCTGCTGGGCGCGATCTATACCACCCTGGATCTGGCCCCTGCTGTGCCGGGCCGGGATCGCTGCGGATCGTGCGATGCCTGCCAACAGGCCTGCCCGACGCAGGCTTTCCCCGCGCCCTACCAACTGGATGCGCGGCGCTGCATTTCGTACCTGACGATCGAACTGAAAGGCCCGGTTCCGGCCGAGTTTCGCAAGGCCTTGGGCAACCGCATCTATGGCTGCGACGATTGTCTGGCGGCGTGCCCGTGGAACAAGTTTGCCGATAGCGCCCATGCCATGCGGGCGTTCCTGCCCCGCGCCGAACTGGCCGCACCGCGGCTGGCCGATCTGCTCGCGCTGGATGACGCGGCGTTTCGCACGCTGTTTTCCGGATCGCCGATCAAGCGCATCGGACGCGACCGGCTGGTGCGCAACTGCCTTTATGCGGCGGGCAACAGCGCCGACCCTGCGCTGATCCCGCACGTGCGCGCGTTAACCGGCGATGGGGACCCGGCGGTGGCCGATGCGGCCCGCTGGGCGCTGGCTGAACTGGCCCCCTAACGCCCCGTTACCGCTAACGCCCCAGCAAATTGCGGGCCTGGCTGGCAATTTGCGCCAGCATCGCGGGCGCCACCGGGGCCGCGGCTTGCGCCCGGGCGATGACGGCGCGGAACTGGCGAATGGCCTGGTCCTGCGCTTCCGCCCAGCGCTCCACGTGCGCCAGCGGATCGCTGGTTTCGGCCAGCGCGCGGCGCAAAAAGCCCAGCCGGATTTGCTGGAAATCGCGCGCCAGGCCATTGACCAGCAGGCGCTCCCACGGATCGGACGGGCTCATCCGGGCGGCGGTCACTTGCGCCCAGTCCAGCCCCAGCGTTTCACCCAGCGCGGCGAAGGCGCGGGTGATCACCGTGGGGGCAATGCCACTGTCGCGGGCCAACCGGGCAATGCCGATCGTGCCATCAAGGTCAAACAGCCGGGCCACCATGGCGGCTTCGGCTGCGGGCACGCCGGCATCGGCCAACACGCCCCGCATCCGCGCGGATTGCGTTTGCGCTTCGCCGGTCAGCAAGCTGTTGGTGCCCGCGATCAACGCGCCCACGCCGGCGCCCAGTTCGGCGACCAGTGCCGAAGGGGCAAATTCGCTGCCGCATACCCGCAGCACATCGGCCATGTGATCGGCCATCGCCGCGCCGGCGCAATCGAACAACCGCACGCGGGCGCTTTCGTTCATTGCCGAAGTTTCGATGGCGGCCCAGACCGCATCCATCCCCAGCAACTGTTCAACCGCGACAAACGCGCCGGTAACCTGCGCCAGTGTGGCGCCTTCCTCTTCGGCCAGTTCGAAGGGATGGATCGGCCCCAGCCGGTTGATCATGCGGTTGGCCAGCCGGGTGGCGATGATTTCGCGCCGCAGCCGGTGGCCCAGAATATCCTGCTGGAAGCGTTCCCGCATCGGCGCCGGGAAGCCATGGAGCAGTTCGGTTTCAAGCCCCGGATCGTCGACCACGGCGGATTGCTCCAGCGCGTCTTGCAGCGCCAGCTTGGTGCTGGACAGCAGCACTGCCAGTTCGGGCCGGGTCAGCCCCTGCCCATCGGCGGCGCGGCGGGCGAAAGCATCGCTTTCGGCCAGGCCTTCGGTCTTGCGATCAAGGTGCCCGCCTTGCTCCAGCGTTTCGATCAGGCGGACGTGCGATGCCGCCGCCTGCGCCCCGCCGGCTTCGGCGATCGACAGCGCCAGCGCTTGTAAGCGGTTGTCCTCCAGCACGATCGCGGCAACGTCGTCGGTCATTTCGGCCAGCAGTTTGACGCGGCCGGATTCATCCAGCCGCCCGGCGCGCTTGGCGCTGGCCAGCGCGATCTTGATGTTGACCTCGTTGTCGCTGCAATCAACCCCGGCCGAATTGTCGATGAAATCGGTGTTGATCCGCCCGCCCGCACCATTGGCGCCGCCCAGTGCGAATTCGATCCGCCCGGCTTGCGTGCAGCCCAGGTTCGCCCCTTCGCCGATCACGCGGGCGCGCACTTCGGCGCCATCGACGCGCAGGGCATCGTTGGCCGGATCGCCAACCACGGCGTTGTTTTCGCCGCCGGCCTTTACGTAAGTCCCGATCCCGCCGAACCACAGCAGATCTACTTCGGCCTTGAGGATTGCGGTGATCAGGCTGTCGGGATCGATGCTTTCGGCATCGAGGCCCAGCAGTTCGCGCATTTGCGAGCTTAGCGGCACCTCTTTCAGGCTGCGCGCAAACACGCCGCCGCCGGTTGAAATCAGCGCCTTGTCGTAATCGTCCCAGCTGGAGCGCGGCAGCGCGAACATGCGGCTGCGTTCGGCCCATGCCTTGGCGGCATCGGGATTGGGGTCAAGAAAGATGTGGCGATGGTCGAACGCGGCGACCAGCTTGATCGATTTCGATAGCAACATCCCGTTGCCGAACACATCGCCCGACATATCGCCGCAGCCGATGACGCGCACCGGATCGGCCTGCACGTCGACCCCCAGTTCGCGGAAGTGGCGCTGCACCGAAAGCCATGCACCGCGTGCGGTGATGCCCATGGCCTTGTGGTCATAACCTTTCGACCCGCCGCTGGCGAAGGCATCATCGAGCCAGAAATCGTGATCTTCGGCAATCGCGTTGGCGGTGTCCGAAAAGGTTGCGGTGCCCTTGTCGGCGGCCACCACGAAATAGGGGTCATCGCCATCGCGGATCACCACTTTGGGCGGGTGGACCACTGTGCCGCCCACGATGTTGTCGGTGATCGACAGCAGTGTGCGGATGAACAGCTTGTAGCTTTCCTTGCCTTCGGCCAACCAGCCTTCGCGATCGCGCGCGGCGTCGGGCAATTGCTTGGGATAGAACCCGCCTTTGGCGCCGGTTGGCACGATCACCGCGTTCTTGACCCGCTGGGCCTTCATCAGCCCCAGGATTTCGGTGCGGAAATCATCGCGCCGATCAGACCAGCGCAAGCCGCCGCGCGCCACCGGCCCGGCGCGCAAGTGGATTCCTTCGACCCGGCGCGAATAGACGAAGATTTCGCGCCATGGCACCGGCCGGGGCAAGCCGGGAACCAGCGCGGAATCCAGCTTGAAGGCCAGGGCATCAGCCCCCGCCGGGGCAAAGGCGTTGGTCCGCAGCACGGCTTCCAGCACGGCGCGATAGCGGCGCAGCAGGCGATCATCGTTGATGGCCGAAACCCCCGCCAGCCCTTCGCGGATCGCGTCTTGGGCCTGGGTTTCGGCAGCGTCGCGGTCGCCCTTGAAGGCGGGATCGTGGCGGGCGCTGAACAGCGCGATCAGCGCGCGGGTCACGGCCGGGGCATTTTGCAGCGCATCAACCGCGGTCGGCACCGAATAGTTCAGCCCGGCTTGCCGCAAATAGCGATACCACGCGCGCAGCCACGTGGTTTCGCGGGCGGGCAAGGCCACGGCGGTGATCAGCCGGTTGAAGGGATCGTCTTCGGCCAGTTCGTTCAGCACGTCCGAAATCGCCGCCTCGATCGCGCTGGCCCGCGCCAGCAGTGCGGCAACGTCCTGCCCGGCGGGGATCGCCAGCTGGAAATCGTGGATCGTGCCCAGCCGTCCGCCGTCAAGTTCGGTCGGCAGGTTTTCGATCACCCGGAAGCCGAAATTCTCCAGCGCCGGCACCGCATCCGACAGTGCCAGGGCGCCGTGGCGCTGGTACAGCTTAAGCCGCAGCGTGCCAGCTTCATCGCCGGCGATGGTGTGCAGGCGGGCATTGCGGCGCGGCCCAGCTTCGCCTTCGCCGGCCAAGCGGCGCAGGCGCGCGATATCGCGCGCGGCTTCGGCCGGGCCATAGGCGCTGCGATAGGCGATCGGGAAGCCTTCGGCAAAGCGCGCGGCAATGGCCGCAGCGCGGGATGGTTCTTCATGGGCAGCGATTTCGGCCTCGACCGCTTCGCACCAGCCGCGCAGCATGGTTTGCAACCGGGCATCCAGCGCGGCCTGATCCGGCAGCTGTGCCACTTCGGGCAGATCCAGCACGAACCGCATCAATGCCAGGCTGCCTTCGATCTGCACCGACCAGTCCAGCACGGGGGCGGCGCAACCCGTTTCCAGCAGCTGCGCCACTTGGACGCGGGTGCCGGTGGACATCATGTCCCGCGGCACCCAGACGAACGCGAACAGGTGGCGCATCAGCGGTGCCGGAACCAGCGCCAAGCGCGGCCGCGGCCGGTCGATCAGGCTCATCGTGATGGTCGCGATGCGTTCCAGATCGCTATCGGAAAAGCAGATCAGCACATCGTGCGGCAGCGCGGTCAGCGCGTGGACCAGTGCCTTGCCGGCGTGGCCCTGCGGAGCAAAGCCGAACCGCGCCGTCATGTCCGCCAACTGCGCGCGCATCCGGGGGACTTGGGTGGGCGCTGCGGCCAACGCGGCGCTGGTCCAGATCCCGGCATGGATCGACAGCGCCGTAACCCGGCCGCCTTCGCGCCGGGGCAGGATGAACAAATCCAGCGGGGTGCGGCGGTGGACGTTGCTGGGCAAGTTCGACTTCACGATCAGCGGTTCGCGGGCACCGGCGGAATCGAACCAGGCGAACGCCCGCTGCCACGAAATCGGGCCAAGCAGGGTCTTGGCGCTTTTGCGGCAGATGCCCAGCGGTTGGTGCTGCGTTCCATCGCGCTGGTGCAGCACGTGGCCCAGCTGGGTCAGCATTCCGCCAGTGAACCAGCGCAGCAAGGCAGCGCCTTCGCCATCCGCGCAAGTTTCGGCATCGGCCGCCATTGCGGCCTGCAGCTGCGGCCAATCGGCCACGGCGGCGCGGACATCGGCCAGGGTGGCGGCCAGGGCGTGTTCCAGCGCCCGGCGCTGGCGGGCATCGCCGCGCTGGGTTTCAAGGTAGACCATCGATTCGCGCTTTTCGCCGGCGGCATCGCCCGCGACGATTCCGCTCAGCGCGCCGGCATCGTCGCGCCGCACGGCCAGCACCGGGTGGACCAGCCGATCGATCGCCAGTCCGTGCGCGCCGATGGTGGATGCGATCGAATCGACCAGAAACGGCATGTCGTCGTTGATCACCGCGATGCGCATAAAGCGTTCGCCGGCTGCGCCCGAAACCGATTCGATCACGATGACGGGATCGCCGGCCTCGCGCTGGCGGGCGGCGGCGATCATGAAGGCGGCGGCGCGGTTCAGATCGTCGGGCGCGAACGGGGCATCGCCGGGCAGCTGCGCGGCGGCAAGGCGGTGGGCAAACGCCTGCTCAAGGACGGGAATAGAAGTCATATCATGCGCTCCTCAGGCGGCTGATGCTGCCCATTCCTGCTTGTTATAATATTGCTATCATACGTAGCAATTTTGCGCAGTCTAGAAGCAACCGATCGCCATCGCAACCCGTTTGCGGCCCGCACCAAGGGCTGGGCAAGCGCCTAGGACAGCGCTTTTTGCGTCAACTCAAGCGAGCGTCGGCGCGCGGCGGGATCGAACGTTGCGCCGCCCACGATCACTTCATCAGCCTGGGTGCGCGCAACGAACCGATGCACCGCGGCGCGCACGGTTTCGGGCGAACCGATCGCGCTGGCCTGCCGCATATGGTCCAGCATCGCCAGCATCGACGGCGCCAGCGTTGCCCGATAGCCGGGCACAGGGGGCTTCAATCGGCCCGGGTTGCCGCTGCGCAGCGCCACGAAGCTTTGGTCCATCGATGAGGCCAGCAGCACGGCTTCTTCATCGCTATCGGCTGCGATCACGTTCATCGCCACCATGACATGGGGCTTGTCCAGCGTGGCGGATGGGCGAAACTGGTGGCGGTAAAGCCGCAGGGCATCGTCCAGCTGATCGGGGGCGAAGTGCGAGGCAAAGGCATAGGGCAGCCCCAACGCGGCGGCCAGCCCCGCGCCGAACGTGCTGGAACCCAGCATCCACATTTCCACTTGTGCGCCAAACCCCGGGGTGGCGCGGATGCCAAGGTCGGGTTCGCCCGTGAACAGTGCGCGCAGTTCGACCACGTCCTGCGGGAAAAATTCCGAGACCCGCGCCAGATCGCGGCGCAGGGCCTGGGCGATCCGCATATCGGCCCCCGGCGCGCGGCCAAGGCCCAGATCGATCCGGCCGGGGTACAGTGCATCGAGCGTGCCGAACTGTTCGGCGATCACGAACGGGTTGTGGTTGGGCAGCATGATCCCGCCCGAACCGATGCGGATCGTGCGGGTGGCCTGGCCGATATGGGCCAGCACCACCGCTGTCGCGCCGCCCGCGATCCCTTCCATGGCGTGGTGTTCGGCCACCCAGAACCGCTTGTAGCCGGCGCTTTCGGAGCATTGGGCCAGCAGCGCGGCATCGGCCAGCGCGGCCGAAATGGTGCCGCCTTCGCGCACCGGCACCAGATCAAGAACGGAAAGGTCGATCATCGGGGCGATGGTGGGGGCGGAGGGCCGAGTTGGTCAAGATAGGTTTGCGCGGTTTTTGCAAAGCCGCTGCCCGGGGCCACTGCAATCACCGAGGCCCAGCTTTTGCGCGCGGCGGCGTCCCGCCCGGACAGCACCGCGATCACCCCGGCCTCAAGCGCGATTTCTGGATCGACCGGCAATAACTGTGCGGCCATTTCGATTTCCGCCTGGGCTTCGGCCAGCTTGCGCTCGCGCCGGGCCAGCGTGGCTGAAAGCAACCACGCCTGCGCGTTGCGCGGCGCCTTGGCACGCGCTTCGGACAAGGCGTTGCCGGCTTCGTCGCCGCGCCCCAGGGCAACCAGCGCCCGCGCCCGGTCGACCGCGATCCCGCCGGTCAACTCGGTCATTTCGGCGGCCTGTGCATCGCCGTGGGCCAGATCCAGCGCGATCAGGGCGCGGTCGGCCGAACCGGCCGCCAGCGCGGCATTGCCGGCCATGGCCCCGCGCGCGGCGCGGCTGCCGCGTTCGTTGGCGGGGGTATCGTCGCGCGCATCGCGAAACGCGGTTTCGGCTTCGTTCCAGCGCCCCAGCGCCGCCAGCGCCACGCCAAGGCAGTGTGCCGGTTCGGCGCGGGCAGAGCCGGTCAGGCTGCCAAGCCAGTTTTGGGCGGAGCGGATTGCGGCTTCGGGATCGGTCTTGGCCAGCGCCAGGCACGCATCCATCTGGTTGGTGTCGGGCCGGTTGGTGTTGGGGATGACGGTCAGGGTTGCCGAACCGGTGGCCCGTTGATGATGGATTTCAAGCGGCGCCTGCGGCAGCGCGGTGCCGGGTCCGACTTGGGCCAGCAGCGGGGCGATCAGGGCAAGGGCAAGCGGCATGGGCGGCCTTTCGGATCAGGTCAGCGCGGCGATCGTGCGCAGCAGCAGGGCAATGTCGGCATCGCGCGACAGGCGGTGATCGCCATCCTTGATCAGGGTCACCTGCACATCGGCTGAACGCAGCGCCTCCGCCAGCCGCAGCGCGATGTCCCACGGCACATCGGCATCATTCTGGCCGTGCAGCAGCCGCACCGGCAGGTCCAGCGCGATCTGCCCGCCCAGCAGCCGCCGGGCTTGCCCATCAGTCCAGAAGCCGGGATGGGTTGGGGTGGGTTCGGGGCCATAGGGGTTGTCGGCATAGAGGGCTTCCCCGGCGGCCAGCCGCGCCTGTTGCGCTGCATCAAAGCCCCATTCGGTAAAGTCTGGCGCGGCGGCGATCCCGATCAGCCCTTGCACCCGATCCGGCATGGCCAGCGCGACCAGCAGCATCAGCCACCCGCCCATCGACGATCCGATCAGGATCACGGGGCCGGGGCACTGCGCGGCGATCAGCGCCGCTACTTCGTCCCGCCAGCGGGTCAGAGTGCCATCGGCAAAGTTGCCGCTGCTTTCTCCGCAGCCCGAATAATCCAGCAGCAGGCACGCCCGGCCCTGTGCCGCAGCCCAATCGAACACCGCGCAGGCCTTGCTGCCCGCCATGTCGGACATATAGCCCGGCAGGAACACCAGTGTTGGGCCGCTGTCATGCAATCCGGCGCCGGGCGGTCTTGCGCCCGTTACATGGCGATAGGCGATGCGGCGCCCATCGGGCAGATCGTAAAAACAGGTTGCGGTCATCGCGGTGTCATGCCCCGGCGGGCGGCGTTGGGCAATGCCATTGCCCTGTCACGAAACGCGGTTACTCTCTGCCGAAAATCCACGGGGAGACTGCCATGACTTTGCCGCCATCCAGCCATGCACCGATTGCCGCGGCCAGCCGCCGCTCGTTCTTCAAACTCGGTGTGTTGGGGCTGGCTGGCCTGTCCGCACCCGGCCTGTCCGCGCCCGTGCTGGCGGCTGACGGTGCCAAGGGGTTTACCCACGGGGTGGCCAGCGGTGAACCGGGCGCCGCGCAAGTGCTGTTGTGGACCCGCTATGTCGCCGATGGCGAAACCCGGCTGACTTTCGAACTGTCCGAAGACCAGACCTTTGCCCACATCGCCGCCGCCGGCGAATGCGCCGCCTCGCCCGCCAGCGATTGCTGCGCCAAGGGTTGGGCGAAAGGGCTGACGCCCGGCCAGTGGTATTATTATCGCTTCATCGCCCCGTCGGGCGAAGTTTCGCCAATCGGCCGGACGCGTACCCTGCCCACGGGCAAACTGGCCAGCTTCAAGCTGGCAGTGTTTTCCTGCTCGAATTACGGCTTTGGGTTCTTCAACGCTTATGCCCATGCGGCGGAAGCGGGCGATTTCGACCTTGCGGTGCATCTTGGCGATTACTTTTACGAGTACCACCGGGGCGATTACCCCAGCGCGAAGCAAACGGTGGCCGACCGACTGGCGCCGGTGGACGAAGCGGTAACGCTGGAAGGCTATCGCGATCGGTTCCGCACTTATCGCGCCGATCCCGATCTGCAGCGCATCCATCAGGTGCTGCCGATGGTGGCCATGTGGGACGATCACGAAACCGCGAACGACACGTGGCAGGGCGGGGCTGAAAACCACCAGCCCAGCGAAGGTGATTGGGCCACGCGCAAGGCGCTGTCAGAAAAAGCCTATCGCGAATGGATGCCGGTGTCCGACGATTATTGGGCGGCATACGAAATCGGCGATCTGGCCACCATGTTCCGGTTGGAAAGCCGCCACGTGGCGCGGGTAAAGCAGCTGTCGATGCTGGACGTGTACCATGGCGCCGAACCGGGCAAGGCCGAAGCCGCGCTGGCGGCGTTCCGTGATGGCGCGTGGGCTGATCCCGCGCGCACGCTGCTGGGGGCGGATCAGGAAGCGTGGCTGGCTGCTGGCCTCAAGGCTTCGGTGCGTGCAAACAAGCCGTGGCAGGTGCTGGCGCAGGAAGTGGTCATGGGCAACCTCAGGATGGGCGATGCCGTGCTGCAAGGCATGGCCGCCGATGCCCCGGGCTGGCTGAAGGAGCGGATGCAATCGGCGGTGGCAGCCGGCCATCAGGGCGTGCCGTGGAACATGGATGCGTGGGATGGTTATCCCGCCGCGCGCGAACGATTGATGAAGGCGGCGCTGGAAGCCCATGCCAACGTGGTGGTCCTCTCGGGCGACAGCCACAATGCCTGGGCCTTTGATCTTGACCACAAGGGCAACCGGGTCGGGGTGGAAATGGGCGGCCATTCGGTCAGTTCTCCGGGGGCGGAAAGTTCGATTCGCTGGCAGGCCCCGGCCGACCTTGCGCGCGAAACCGTGGCCGCCAATCCGCAGCTGAAATGGTGCGATACGGCGCAGCGTGGTTACATGGCAGTGGAACTGACCCCCACCGCGGCGACGTGCGAATGGCGGTTCATGGCCAGTGTCCGGCAAAAAGGCACCGCGCTGGCGGGCCGGCAGCGGATGACCGTGCTGGCCGGACGGCGCAAGTTCGAGAGCGGTTGAGCCTTCGGCCCCGGCCCGCTAAGGGCGGGGAATGTCCCAGCTTCTCAAGATCAGCCTGCCCGATGGTTCCGTCCGCGAAATGCCGGCGGGTTCGACTCCGGGCGATGTCGCCGCCGCGATCGGTCCCGGCCTTGCCAAGGCCGCGCTTGCCGCGCGTGTCGATGGCGAATTGGTGGACCTTAGCCGCCCCTTCACGGCCGATTGCGCGCTGGCGTTGATCACGTCGCGGGATGAGGCGGAGGCGCTGGATCTGGCCCGGCACGATTATGCCCACGTGCTGGCCGAAGCGGTGCAGGCGCTGTTCCCCGGCACCCAGATCACTTTCGGCCCGTCGACCGACGATGGCTTTTATTACGATTTCGCGCCGGCTGATCGCCCCTTCACGGACGAAGACCTGCCCGCGATCGAAGCCCAGATGCGCAAGATCATTGCCGCCAACAAGCCGCTGCGCCGCGAAGTGTGGAGCCGGCAGCAGCTGATCAGCCGCTGGCAGCAGCAGGGCGAACGCTTCAAGGCCGAATGGGCCGCCGAACTGCCCGAGGATGAAGATCTTTCGGTGTACTGGTCGGGCGATGATTGGCTGGACATGTGCCGCGGGCCGCACTTGCCCAGCACCGGCAAGCTTGATCCCAACGCTTTCAAGCTGACCCGCGTATCGGGCGCCTATTGGCGCGGCGATCAGAACAACGCGATGCTCAGCCGGATCTATGGCACCGGCTGGCTGAACAAGAAGCAGCTTGAGGAACACCTGCACCGGCTGGAAGAAGCCGCCAAGCGCGATCACCGCAAGCTGGGCGGCGAAATGGACTTGTTCCATCTGCAGCAGGAAGCCCACGGCAGCGTGTT
>JBJOPJ010000003.1:0-41974 GCA_046050825.1 Pseudomonadota bacterium | reverse complement strand
CGATGTGGTCACCAAGGACATGGCCGAAACCTACAAGAAGAAGCAGGCCCGCGTGCCGGTCGAAGGCAAGGATTTCGACATTGGCGATGGCGATGTGATGATCGCCGCAATCACCAGCTGCACCAACACCAGCAACCCCGGCGTGCTGGTTGCGGCCGGCCTGGTCGCCAAGAAGGCCGACGAACTGGGCCTCAAGCCCAAGCCGTGGGTCAAGACCTCGCTGGCACCGGGCAGCCAAGTGGTAACCGATTATCTGGTGCGCGCCGGGCTGCAATCGCACCTCGACAACATCGGCTTCAATCTGGTTGGCTATGGCTGCACCACCTGCATCGGCAACTCGGGCCCGCTGGCCGAACCGATCAGCAAGGCGATTAACGAAAACGGCCTGGTTGCCGCAGCGGTAATTTCCGGCAACCGCAACTTCGAAGGCCGCGTATCGCCTGATGTGCGCGCCAACTTCCTCGCCTCGCCGCCGCTGGTAGTGGCCTATGCCCTCAAAGGCACGGTGATCGAAGATTTCGTCACCACCCCGATCGGCAAGGGCAGCAACGGGCAGGACGTGTTCCTCAAGGACATCTGGCCGACCAACGAAGAAGTTGCCACCACGATGGCCGGCTGCATGGACCGGGCGATGTTCCAGGCCCGCTATGCCGACGTCTACAAGGGCGACAAGCACTGGCAGGCAATCAACGTGACCGGCAGCGAAACCTATTCGTGGCGCGCCGGTTCGACCTACGTTGCCAACCCGCCCTACTTCGAAGGCATGACGATGACCCCGGCCCCGGTGCAGGACATCGTCGATGCCAAGCCGCTGTTGATCCTAGGCGATTCGATCACCACCGATCACATTAGCCCGGCCGGCAACATCAAGGCTGATAGCCCGGCTGGCCAGTGGCTGATGGAACATCAGGTGGCGAAGGCTGACTTCAACTCCTACGGCGCGCGCCGCGGCCACCACGAAGTCATGATGCGCGGCACTTTTGCCAACATCCGCATCAAGAACGAAATGGTTGCCGGGATCGAAGGCGGCATGAGCCGTTATGGCGATGACGTGCTGCCGGTCTACGACGTGGCGATGAAGCACAAGGCCGAAGGCACCCCGATGGTGGTTGTGGCCGGCAAGGAATACGGCACCGGCTCCAGCCGCGACTGGGCGGCCAAGGGCACCAACCTGCTTGGCGTGCGTGCCGTGATCGTCGAAAGCTTTGAACGCATCCACCGTTCGAACCTGGTTGGCATGGGCGTGCTGCCGCTGCAGTTCAAGGATGGCGATACCCGCCAAACTCTGGGTCTGACCGGCGATGATACCTTCACCATCACCGGCGTTGCCAACCTGACCCCGCGTCAGGACGTGACTGTGAACGTAACCCGCAAAGATGGGTCCAAGTTCAGCTTCACCGCGCTGTGCCGGATCGATACCGCCAACGAAGTCGAATACTTCATGAACGGTGGCATCCTGCAGTACGTGCTGCGCAAGCTGGCCGCCTAAGCGAACGCTGGCGGGCTTCGGCCCGCCGCATTCCACTCAGCACAGAACCATGCGAACAGGCCCGGAAACCCATTGGCGGTTTCCGGGCCTGTTTCATGGCGGTCGAAGCGATTGCGCCAAGGCAGAGGGGGCTATTCGCCCGCGTCGAACAGGCCGCTTTGCGCGCCGCCGGGCTGGCCACTGGGCGGGGTTAGCCCCAGATGCTGCCAGCCGCGATCGTTCAGGCAGCGGCCGCGCGCGGTGCGGGCAACCAGGCCCAGCTGGATCAGGTAGGGTTCGATCACTTCCTCGATCGTATCGCGCGGTTCGCTAAGGCCCGCCGCCAGCGTTTCAACCCCAACCGGGCCGCCTTTGTAGATATCGGCGATCATGTGAAGATACCGCCGATCCTGCGCATCAAGGCCCAGCGCATCCACTTCCAGCCGGGTCAGGGCATCATCGGCGCTGGCCCGGGTCACGATCGCATCACCGGCAACGTGGGCGAAATCGCGCACCCGGCGCAACAGCCGCCCCGCCACGCGCGGGGTGCCGCGGGCGCGCCGGGCAATTTCGCGCGCGCCTTCCGGCTCCATCGCCACGCCCAGCAGGGCGGCACCGCGGGCCACCACCCGTTCCAATTCCGCCACGGAATAGAAATTGAGCCGCACCGGAATGCCAAACCGGTCGCGCAGCGGGGTGGTCAGCAGCCCTTGCCGGGTGGTGGCGCCGACCAGCGTGAACGGCGGCAGATCGATCCGCACCGAGCGGGCCGATGGCCCTTCGCCAATGATCAGATCGAGCGCGCGATCCTCCATCGCTGGATAGAGCACTTCCTCGACTTGCGGGTTGAGGCGGTGAATCTCGTCGATGAACAGCACATCGCCTTCTTCAAGGTTGGTCAGCAGGGCGGCCAGATCGCCGGATTTGGCAATCACCGGCCCGCTGGTGGCCCGGAACCCAACGCCCAATTCGCGCGCGATGATCTGGGCCAGCGTAGTCTTGCCCAGACCGGGCGGGCCAAAAAACAGCACGTGGTCCATCGCCTCGCCGCGCGATTTCGCGCTTTCGATGAACACCCGCAAATTGTCCTTGGCCCCGGCCTGACCAACGAATTCGGCCAAAGTTTTGGGCCGCAGCGCCGCATCGGCATCTTCGCTCTGGCGGGTTGCGGCCAGCAGGGGGTTATCGCTCATCCGCCGGCCCTTTTCAGCGCGACGCGGATCAGGTCGTTCAGGCCGGCCCCATCGCCCAGTTCATCGATCGCGCGGGCCACGGCATCGGTGGCCACGTTTGGCTTGAAGCCAAGGTTCTGCAAGGCGGAAACCGCATCGGCGCTGGCCGAACCGGCCGGAACCGCCGCCAGTGCGACCCCGGACGCCGTGGGCAGCGCCCCGGCCTTGTCTTTCAGTTCGTTGACGATCCGGCTGGCCAGCTTGGGGCCCACACCCTGCGCGCGCGCCACCATGGCCGCATCGCCGCCAGCGCAGGCGCGCTGCAATTCTTCGGTCGACAAAGCGGACAGCACGGCCAGCGCCATCTTGCTGCCCACGCCCTGCACCCCGGTCAGCAAGCGGAACCAGGCGCGTTCTTCGCCGCTGGCAAACCCCACCAGCCGCATATCGTTTTCGGAAACCTGCAATTCGGTGTGAACCACGCAAGCATCGCCCCGCACCCCCAGCGCGGCCAGCGTTTTGGCGCTGCAATGGACGAGGTAACCCACGCCCTGCACATCGATCACCGCCCAGTCAGGACCGAAATCATCAAGCGTGCCGGAAAGCTTTGCGATCATGGTTTGTTCTATGGCAGGCTTGCGCCCGCGCTGCAACACCAGCGGCAGGATTGCGGATCAGCGGCGCCGGTTCAGCGCGCCAGATGGGCGTGCGCGATCGCCACAGCCAGTGCATCGGCCGCATCGGCCCCGGCCAGTTTTACGCCCGGCAGCAGCACGCCCAGCATCGCTTGCACTTGCGCCTTTTCGGCTGCTCCGGTGCCCACGATCGCTTTCTTGACCAGCCGGGTGGCATATTCGGCCACCGGCAACCCGCCCCGCGCCGCAGCCAGCAGGCAGACCCCGCGGGCCTGCCCCAGCTTGAGCGTGGATTGCGGGTTCTTGTTGACGAAAACTTCTTCCACCGCCGCACAATCGGGGCGGTGGCGGGCAATCACATCGGCCAGTTCCGCATCAAGCGCAACCAGCCGCTGGGCCAGTGCGGCCTTGGGATCGGTTTTGACCTGACCATTGGCAATGTGGCTCAACCGGTTGCCCGATCGGGCCACGATCCCCCACCCGGTACACGACAACGACGGATCGAGGCCGAGGATCAGCATCTCCGTCCCCAGCCGCAAGCGGAACCGGCCGGCACCGCAGTTGCAAGCGCCGTGGCCGGACCGGGGTTCAACCCAGCTTTTCCATGATCTCGTCCGAGATCTCGTAATTGCCCCACACGGTCTGGACGTCGTCATCGTCGTCCAGCGTGTCGATCAGCTTGAGCAAAGTCTTGGCGGTGTCTTCATCGACATCCACCTTCAGGCCGGGCTTCCATGCCAGCTTGACGCCTTCGGCTTCGCCCAACGTCTTTTCCAGTTCGCGCGCAACGGGGTGCAGCGTATCGATCGCCACCCAGATCTGGTGGCCGTCCTCGTCGCTTTCGACATCGTCGGCGCCGGCTTCGATCGCGGCTTCGAGCACTTTGTCCTCGTCACCGGCCGCGGCGCCGTATTCGATCAGGCCCAGCCGGTCGAAGCCGTGGCTCACCGCGCCGCTGGCGCCAAGGTTGCCGCCGTTCTTGGCAAACGCGGTCCGCACGTTGGTGGCAGTGCGATTGCGATTGTCGGTCAGCGCTTCGACGATCAGGGCCACGCCGCCCGGGCCATAGCCTTCGTAGCGCACTTCTTCGTAGTTTTCCCCATCGCCCTTGCTGGCCTTGTCGATCGCCCGCTGGATGTTGTCCTTAGGCATCGACTGCGCCTTGGCGGCATTGACCGCCGCGCGCAGGCGCGGGTTCATGTCAGGATCGGGCATCCCCATCTTGGCCGCGACGGTGATTTCGCGGGAAAGCTTGGAAAACTGCGCCGAGCGCTTTTTATCCTGTGCACCCTTGCGGTGCATGATGTTCTTGAATTTGGAATGACCTGCCATGATCCGTATCGTCAGCTAGGGTTGAGACTTGCGCTCGCCCCTAGCCGACATTGCCGCAGCGGGCAATCGTGGCCCGAGGCAGCCGGTCACGCGGTGAGGGCGTCAGCCCAGACCCAGCGCAGCCTTGTAGGTATCAAGAATCATTTCCATTTCGGCCCGGTCATCGGGCTTCATCTTCCGCAGGCGGACGATCTGGCGCATGATCTTGGCGTCATAGCCCACGGCTTTGGCTTCGCCGTAAACGTCCTTGATGTCGTCCTGAATGCCCTTCTTTTCTTCTTCAAGGCGTTCAACGCGTTCGATCAGAAGACGCAGGCGGTCGTCGGTGGCTTCGGCCATCGGGGGTAAGCTCCACTAAGATGATGAATCGGTTGCAGGGCTGATAGCGCCGCCATCGGCTTGGGGCAAAACGCTGCCTGTGGATAGTCCGCCGTTCAATGCTCCGGCGGGTTTTTCGCCAGGCTGGCGGCCATCCGCGCCAGTTGCTCGGGGGTTGCCTCGCCTTGGTAGCGCCGCTTCCATTCATCAGCCGGCAGGCCATGGATCACAGCGCGGGCCGCCGCTTTATCCAGCGGCGCCCCGGCATCGCGAAGCCAATCGGCCAGGCAGTTGCGGCAAAAGCCGGCCAGCCCCATCAGTTCGATGTTTTCGGCATCGTGGCGGTGGCGCAAATGGCGCACCAGACGCCGAAAGGCAGCCGCGGCCACCGCATCATCGATCTGATCGAGGGGATCAGCAGCGCGGGCATCACCGGGGGTTACATTCGTATTTTCGGAACAGCTCATGGGGTAGTCCTTGGGTTTTCCTGGCTACTTTGCCATAGGGGCAAGCTTGATTGAAAGGGAAGTTGAAGTGGCAAAGCTCGGCAAGCGCGGACGCAAGGTCAAGATCCTGGCAACCCTTGGGCCGGCCAGCCGCACGCCCGAGATGATCCGCAAGCTGCTGCTGGCCGGGGCCGATGCCTTTCGCGTCAACATGAGCCATGGCGACCATGCCACCCATGCCGAAACGATCGCCGCGATTCGCAGCGTGGAAAAGGAACTGGGCAAGCCGGTGGCCGTGCTGTGCGACCTGCAAGGGCCGAAGCTGCGCGTGGGCCAGTTCAAGGATGGCAAAGCGCTGATCCGCCACGGCAGCCACTTCACGCTCGATCGCAATCCCGAACCGGGCGATGAAACCCGTGTTTGCCTGCCGCATCCCGAACTGTTCGGCATCCTCCGCAAGGGCCAGCGCCTGCTGATCGACGACGGCAAGCTGCGCCTGTCGGTGATCCGGGCCGAAGCTGATGCGATCCTGTGTTCGGCCGAAGTCGGCGGCATGATTTCCGACCGCAAGGGCGTGAACGTTCCCGATGCAGTCGTGCCGGTGCCCGCGCTGACCGAAAAGGACCGCCGCGACCTGGCGTTCGCCGTGGAACAAGGCGCAGACTGGATCGCGCTGTCCTTCGTGCAGCGCCCCGAAGACGTGGCCGAAGCCCGCCGCCTGATGGGCACGTCCACCGCCGCGCTGATGGCCAAGATCGAAAAGCCCGCCGCGGTCGACCGGCTGGAAGAAATCATCGAGCTGTCTGACGGCATCATGGTGGCGCGCGGCGATCTGGGGGTTGAACTCAACCCGGAAGAAGTGCCGCCGCTGCAAAAGCGGATCGTGGCCACCACCCGCCGTTCGGGCAAGCCCGTGGTCGTTGCCACGCAGATGCTCGAATCAATGATCGAAAGCCCCGCCCCGACCCGCGCCGAAGTGTCGGACGTGGCCAATGCGGTCTATGATGGCGCCGATGCGGTCATGCTTTCGGCCGAAACCGCCAGCGGGGCTTGGCCGGTCGAAGCGGTTACGATCATGCACCGCATCGCCGGGCAGGTCGAAAGCGATCCGGGCTATCACGAACGCGTCCACTTTACCCAAGTCCGCCCCGATGCCACCACGGCCGATGCGTTGGCCCAGGCCAGCGCCGCAATTGCCGAAACGGTGACCGTGGCCGGGATCATTGTGTTCACCGGATCGGGCAGCACGGCCCGGCGCGTGGCCCGCGAACGGCCGATGGTTCCGGTGCTGGTGCTGACCCCGTCGCAGAAGATCGCCCGCCGTCAGGCGCTGGTGTGGGGCACTTACGCGATCGTCACCAAGGACATCGGCAGCTTTGAGGAAATGATCGCCAAGGGCAAGCGCATGGCGCTGCGCCACGGGTTCGGCGAAGCGGGATCCAAGCTGATCGCGCTGGCCGGCGTGCCGTTTGGCACCCCTGGATCAACCAACCTGCTGCACGTGGTAACGCTGGCCGGCGACGAACTGACGCGCCATCCGGGCTGATCGCCCGGCCGCGGCATTACGCAAAATTGCGGATGGCAGCTCGTCGCATTCTTGTTGCAAACCATTCGCATATCCCTAGAGGCCCCTTCGCAACTGCAATATAGGACCTTCAGGGAGGCTCCATGACCCTAGCATTCCGTAGCGTCCGGCTGCTCGCCGGCGTAAGCTTTCTGTGCTGCCTGCCGCCCGCGGCCCATGCCCAGAGCGCCGAAGCAACCGACAGCGCGATCGCCGAACTGAACCAGCCGATCGTGGTCACCGCCACCAAAAAGAAGGACGTGGAGAACGTCCAGTCGGTGCCGCTGGCGGTTACCGCGCTCAATGCCGGAACGCTTGAGGCGCTGAAGGTCCGCGATCTCCAGTCACTGTCCTATGCCGCGCCGGGGGTCAGCCTCGATCAGGTTGGCACCGCGCGCGGCACGGCCAACTTTTCGATCCGCGGGCTGGGCATCAACAGCTCGATCCCGTCGATCGATCCCACCGTGGGGACGTTCATTGATGGCGTTTACGTCGGGATCAATTCCGGTCTGGTGTTCGATACTTTCGACCTGGATTCGGTTGAAATCCTGCGCGGCCCGCAAGGCATCCTGTTCGGCCGTAACACCACCGGCGGCGCGGTGCTGGTCAATACCGGCAACCCCACCAAGGACTGGCACCTGAAAGTCAAGGGCAGCGCCGATGGCCCGGTCGATGCGGGGCGCGGGGCGCTTAACATGACGATGCAGGGCGTGGTTTCCGGACCGCTGACCGATACCATCGGGGTCAAGCTGGCGGCCTATCACAACAGCGACGGGGGCTATTTCAAGGACCTGTTCAACGCCGACAATTTCGGCAAGGCCGAAACCACGATCCTGCGCGCCGCTCTGGCCTACAAGGCCGGGGCGCTGAAGGTTTCGCTGAAGGGCGAATACTTCGATTCAACCGGCGATGGAGCCATTGCCCAGAACCACGGCCTGTTCCCGCGCGACGGCTTCAAGCTGAGCCTGGATAACGAAGGCTATTACAAGACCCGTTCGTATTTCGCCTCGGCCCGGACCGACTATGATCTGGGCGCCGGCGCGCTGACCAACATCGCCGGCTATCGCCACTATCGCCAGCGGACCGATAACGACATCGATTCCAGCCCGCTGTTCCTGTTCCACTCCAAGACCGGTCTGGCGCAGGAACAATGGTCGGACGAACTGCGCTACAACGGGCGCTTCGGGCCGCTTGACCTGACGCTGGGCGGCTATGCCTTTCACCAGACCGTGGCCTATGAGGAAGATCGCAAGCTGCCCACCGTCACGCCGTTGACGTACTATGGCGGCGGGCGTCAGGACCACGATGTGTTCGGCCTGTTCGTGGCCGGCGATTACGACCTGACCGATCAGCTGGCCCTTAACACAGGGATCCGCTGGTCAAAGGAAAGCAAGGACGCGGCGGTCACTTACGTCCGCCCGCGCACGGCCTGTTCGGTGATCGACCTGACCTGCCCCACCAGCGGCAACAATTCGCTGATCCCCAGCGAGCATAACGGCTTTACCGACAACCGCAGCTGGGACAGCTGGACGCCAAAGCTGGGCCTGACCTTCAAGCTCAACCCCGATGTGCTGGCCTATGCCCACTGGACCCGCGCCTATCGCTCGGGCGGCTACAACTTCCGCATCACCGCGCCCGCCGCCTTCGAAGCGATCGTCGCCGCTGGCGGCAGCCCGGCCTTCGATGCCGAACAGGTCGATAGCTATGAAGCGGGGCTGAAGCTTCAGACCGCCGATCGCAAGGGTACGCTGAACCTGGCCGGCTATCACACCGTGATCGGCAACATGCAGCGCGAGATCAACCAGTCGAGCGGTTCGGCCGGCGTAGCCCAGTCGATCTTCAACACCGCCAATGCCCGGATCTGGGGCGGCGAAGTGGAAGCCCGCTATGCGCTGGCCCCCAGCCTGATCCTGTCCGCCAACGCCGGGTACATCGACGCCAAGTACACCCGCGTGTTCTATGACATTTCGGGCAATGGCTCGGTTGGTCCCGAAGACTATGCGCTGGCCCTGCCGCGCGTGCCGAAGTGGACCTGGGGCATTGGCGTGATCCACGAACTGGGGCTGGGCGATCGCGGGGGCAAGCTGGTCACCCGCGTGAATTTCCAGCACCGCGATCGCTATGCCTATACCGACAGTAATTTCGGCTGGGTGGCCAAGAGCGACAATATCGATGCCAACATGACGTGGAACACCCCGCTTAAAGGGCTGTCGATTTCGCTCTATGGCAAGAACCTGCTGGATCAGGTGCAGTTCGGCGGGGATACGCAAATCCCGTTCGGCGCGGGGGCCTATTCGGATGGCACCAACGCCGCGTTCGATCCGCGCCCGGCCGCCGGCACCTTTTCGCCGCTGGCCAAGGGCCGGGTGATCGGGATGGAAGTGGCGATCGACCTTTAATCGCGTGCTCCGAACAGGGCGCTGCCCACCCGCACGTGGGTGGCGCCCTGCATGATCGCAGTTTCGAAATCGTCGCTCATGCCCATGCTGCGGCCGGGCAGTCCATGGTCGGCCGCCAGCTTGTTCAGCAAGGCAAAGAACGGGGCGGGTTCGATCCCCACTGGCGGGACACACATCAGCCCCGCCACGGGCAGGCCCGCCGCGCGCGCTGCGGCCAGCAGCGCCGGCAAATCGGCCAGCGCGCAGCCGCCCTTCTGCGCTTCCGCGCCGATATTCACCTGAATAAAGCACGGCACCTGCCGCCCGGCCTTGTCCATCGCCTTGGCCAGCGCGGCCACCAGCGACGGGCGATCGACCGAATGAATCGCATCGAACAATGCCACCGCTTCATCGGCCTTGTTCGATTGCAGCTGGCCCACCAGATGCAGTTCGATTTCGGGATGCGCGGCGCGCAGGGCCGGCCACTTGGCCTGCGCTTCCTGCACGCGGTTTTCACCGAACACGCGCTGGCCGGCCGCGATCAGCGGCACGATCGCCGCGCCGTCGCGGGTCTTGCTGACCGCGACCAGCGTAATCTCTTCCGCCTTGCGGCCGGAAATCTTCGCCGCATTGGCAATACGGGCGCGAACGTCTTCGAGTGGCTCATTCATGGCGCGGTGCTATAGCGAAGCGATGCGATCTCGCCACCCTTTCAGGCAATCTATGCCCTTGCCGCGGATCTGGCTGCTTAGCGATGCGCGCAACGATGCCGCGCTGGAGCGAGCGTTGCAGCGCTTGCCGCGCGGCAGCGGGCTGGTGCTGCGGCATTATCACCTGCCGCCCGCGACACGCGCTGCCCGGCTGGCCAGCCTGATCCGCAGCGCCCGCGCACGCGGCCATGTGGTGGTGCTATCGGGCACGATCGCCCAAGCGCGGCGGATCGGCGCCGACGGCGCTTATGGCAGCGCTGCCAAGCTGGCGCGCGGCGGGCCGGGCCTGCGGCTGGTCACGGCCCATTCGCTGCGCGAAATTGCCCGCGCGCGCCGGGCCGATGCGGTGCTGCTCAGCCCGGTCTTCGCCACGCGCTCGCACCCCGGCGGTAAAGTGCTGGGGCCACTGCGCTTTCGCCTGCTGGCCGCGCATGCCGGGGTGCCGGTGATCGCGCTGGGCGGGATGGACCGCCACCGCGCAGCCCGCTTCGGCATGGACCGGTGGGCCGGGATCGATGCCTTTTTGCGGTGAAGCGAATCCCCGGAATCCTTGGGATTCTTGACGCGGAGTCACCCCCCGGCGCATAAGGCGCACCAGATCAAGGGGAGCACCATGGCAACAGGCCAGATTTCTGCCGGACAGCGCGGCGCACGGGTCGATTGGCGCGCGGCGTTCAAGCGCAGTCTGCGCCGCGCCAGCGAAATCGCCGGAGCCTTGGCGCTGCTCGCCGCGATGGCGTTCCTCGCGCTGGCGCTGGCCAGCTATACCCAAACCGATCCTTCGCTCTCCACCGCCGCCGGCGGCGGTATGGTCGAAAACTGGATGGGCGCGCCGGGGGCGTGGGCTGCCGATGCCGCGCTGCTACTGTTCGGGCCGGTCTGCGTGTTGTTCCTGCCGCTGCTCTACGTGATGGCGCGCAAGCTGTGGCGCCTGGTCGAGGAAGACGATCACGACCTTGAACACACCAACCACAAATGGTGGCGACCGATAACCATGCTGCTGGCGGCCATGCTGCTGCTGGCCAGCGTGCTGGCGCTGGCGATCGAAAGCGGCGCATCGCTGCCCGCCGGCTGGGGCGGCATCGCCGGGATGGCCGGGGCCGGAGCGATCAAGGCGCTGGCCGCGCTGCTGCCCGAAGCGGCCCGGTTCTGGACGATCCTCGGGGTGGCATTGGTCAGCCTGACGGGGGGCGCGATCCTGGCCGGGCGCGTGTTCGCGATCGATTGGGGCAGCCTGTTCACACTGCCCGGCGCGCTGAAAAATCCGCCCGCGATCCCGGCGGCGTTCGACGCGGTGATCCCGATTTCGCGGGAAAAGCGCGAAAAGAAGGCCCGCGAGGATCATGCCGCCGCCATCGCCGATCCGCTTCACCCGCCGCGCCGCCCGCCCGAGATCAGCGACCCCACGCAACCCAAGGCCCCCGCGCCGATCGCCAACAAGGGCCAGCAGGGCGACCTGTTCGACACGTACAAGCTGCCCGAACTCGACCTGCTTGAAGATGCACCGCCCAATTCGGACAAGAAGATCGACAAGCTGGCGCTGGAACGCAACGCGCGCCTGCTGGAAACGGTGCTCGACGATTTCAACGTGAAGGGCGAAATCACCGCCGTGCGGACCGGCCCGGTGGTGACCATGTACGAACTGGAACCCGCCCCCGGCATCAAGGCCAGCCGCGTGATCGGCCTGGCCGATGATATTGCCCGCAACATGAGCGCGATTTCCGCGCGTGTATCCTCGATTCCAGGGCGCACCGTGATGGGCATCGAATTGCCCAATGCCGATCGCCAGATGGTGGGCTTCAAGGAACTGGTCGCGTGCGAACAGTTCGCCCATTCCAAGGGCGCGCTGCCGATCATTCTGGGCAAGGACATTGCCGGCGAACCGATCGTGGCCGATCTGGCGACCATGCCCCACTTGCTGGTGGCCGGCACCACCGGTTCGGGTAAGTCGGTTGGGCTGAACTGCATCCTGCTGTCGTTGCTCTACCGGCTGACCCCGGCGCAGTGCCGCCTGATCCTGGTCGATCCCAAAGTGCTGGAACTCAAATCGTACGACGATATTCCGCATTTGCTTTCCCCCGTGGTGACCGAACCGGCCAAGGCCGTGCGCGCGCTGAAATGGGCGGTCGAGGAAATGGAGCGCCGCTATCGCCAGATGAGCGAGATCAGCGTGCGCAACCTGGCGGGCTTCAACGAAAAGGTCCGCGCGGCCGCCGCCAAGGGCAAGCCGCTGGGCCGCCGCATCCAGATCGGCTTTGATCCCGATACCGGCGAAGAGCTGTTCGAAGAACATCAGCTGGATTACCAGCCGCTGCCCCAGATCGTGGTGATCGTCGATGAACTGGCCGACCTGATGGTGACGGTGGGCAAGGAAGTCGAAGTGCTGATCCAGCGCCTCAGCCAGAAAAGCCGCGCGGCCGGCATCCACCTGATCATGGCCACCCAGCGCCCGTCGGTTGATGTCATCACCGGCGTGATCAAGGCCAACCTGCCAACCCGCATCAGCTTTGCCGTAACCAGCCGGATCGACAGCCGCACCATCCTGGGCGAACAGGGCGCCGAACAGCTGCTGGGCAAAGGCGACATGCTGTACAAGCCCAACACCGACCCGATCAAACGCGTCCACGGACCGTTCGTTTCGGATGAGGAAGTAGAGCGCATCGCCGATTTCTGGCGCGCGCAAGGCAGCCCGGAATATGTCGATTCGGTCACCGAGGAACCCGAAGACGCCGCGTTCAGCTTTGACGACCTTGACGCCACCGCTTCGGACAACCCGGACGAGCGCAAGTACCGACAGGCCTGCCAGATCGTGTTCGAAAGCCAGAAGGCATCGGCCAGCTGGCTCCAGCGCCAATTGGGCGTGGGTTACAACACCGCGGCCAAGTGGGTGGAACGGATGGAGGCCGATGGCTTTGTCGGCCCGGCCAACCACGTTGGGCGCCGCGACATCTATCGCGATAAGGACGGGAACCCGCTTTAAGCCGTTCCGCTGCTTTAGGCTGTTCCGCAGCTTTAGACTGCTCCACTGGCGCGCGGGATCGTTTCCAGCACCTCACGGCCGGCGCCCAACCGCACGGTCAGATCGGCCCGGCCCGGCATTTCCGCCAGGATGTGCCGGGTCAGCCGTTCGTAATGCTGGACGAACCGCACGACTTGCGTCGGGTCCATGATGCCCGCACCGCCAGCGGCGGATCGGACGCGCAGCTGCGCTTCCTGCTGTTCGCGCCACTGCGCCACCACATCCCAGTCTGGCGCAGCCAGCAGCACCAGCCGATCGATCCGCGCGAACAGGCTTTGGTATACCCCGGCCAACGCGGCATTGGCATGGCCGCGCCAGACCCCGTGCGGGTCGGCCGCTGCTTCCAGCGCGTTGACCGGGGCCAGCAAGGCCGCCTGATCCTGCGCCCGCGCGCCAAGGCACCAGCCCTCCAGCAGCAGGACTTGCGTGTTCGGCGGGGCCAGCGGCCACGCGGTTTGCGCCGCGCGATCATCAACCGCCTTGTCAAACCGGGGCAGCGCTGCGGCCTCGCCGCGCGCCAAGGCATCCAGCGTGGCCAGCCCCAGCGCCAGATCATGCGTTGCGGGAACACCGCGGGTGGCAAACAACGGATGGACGCCCCGCGCCAGATCCTGCCGCGCGGCGCGGGGCAGGTAGAGATCGTCGAGCGAAAGCGCCGCTGCCCGCACCCCGGCAGCGGCCAGCCGCTGCGCCAGGGCTTCAACCAGGGTCGATTTTCCCGAACCCTGCGCGCCGCAGATGCCCAGCACGAACAGCCCGGAATGTCCGCGCCGCCACTGTTCAAGCTGCGCCCAGACAAGGTCGATCAAGGCCGGCGGGGATCGGGTCATCCCTTGCCCTTACCGCACCCGGCACGGCGCAGTCACCCGCAATTGCCGGTTGCGATGAACGGGCGGAAGTGAAACACCAGCACGCAGCAACGAGGCACAGGGAGGCCGCGAATGGGTCCGGCGTTTAGCGGTTTCACGCAATTGGCTTATGTCACCACCGATCTGGCAAAGGCGATTGCCCTGTTTCGCGAACGCTATGGGATCCCCACGTTTCTTGAGCGCGATGGCGATATGCCGGTTACGTATCGCGGCGGCCCGGCGCGGCTGGACTTGCGGTTCGCGATTGCCGATGTGGCGGGCGTGCAGATCGAATTGATCGAACCCCGCCCCGGCTGTGTGCCGATCTATTTCGATGGCTTGCCCTACAGCGGGTTTGCGATTGCCTTTCACCACGTTTCGGTGCCGCTGCCCGGCGATGCCGCGCGCTGGGATGGCTTTGCCGCCGAACTGGCCGAGCAGGGCCGCGAAATCGCGATGTCGGCACGGGTAGGCGAAACGTCGGGCTTTCTCTATGTCGATGAAAAAGCCACCCTTGGCCACTATGTGGAATATGTCTGGAACGCCGGAACAAACCGGTTGAAAGCAATTACGCCGGGCTATTTTGACCCGGTTTGACGATCAGGCCGGTATGAACGTCAGGCCGGTGAACCATCCGGCAGGGGCCAGCCCACCCGCTTGATTTCGAAACTGTCGGTATTGCGGACATAGTTGCCGCCGCCGTGCTGGCGCCCGATCAGCTGCATCGCCTGGGTATCCACACGCAACCGGGCCGCATCGGCCACGAATTCATCGCGCACGTGCATCGCCACGATTTCCCCCAGCACCACGGTGCTGCGCGGGCCGGGATCAAGGATCTGCCAGACCTTGCATTCGAAATTGACCGGGGCCGATGCGATCAGCGGCGGCGCGATCTTGGTGGCGGGGATCGTGGCCACGCCGGCGGCGGCCAATTCGTCCACCCCGGGCGGGGCATCGGCGGCGGTCAGGTTCATCGCCGCGGCATCGGTTTCGCTGACCAGCGCGACGGTGAATTCGCCGGTTTCGCGGATCAGGCGGGCGGTATCCTTGTCATCGCCGCGCGCGTGGTGGGCCAGCAGGCCCAGCACCACCAGCGGCGGATCATCGGCCAGCGCGTTGAAAAAGCTGTGCGGGGCGGCGTTGACCGTGCCGTCATGGCCGCGGGTTACCGTCCACGCGATCGGCCGCGGAGTGATGGTGCTGACGATCAGCTTGTACCGATCGGCGGGCGAGAGCGTGGCAAAATCAACGTACATCCCCAGCGGGCTACCGCCTTGGCGCGGAGCGGTCCAGCCCGATCCTGTTGGCAGCGCCAGATCGAGGCCGCCGATTACAGGTCATCGCCAAACGGCTGGAACGGTTCCGCCACGTCCTTGGGCACGCGCACGATCCGCCCGGCGGCGCGGTCGATGATCGCCCAGGTGGTCTTGGCCGAAACGATCACTTTGCCGTCCGCATTGCGAAAATCGACTCGCCGATCGAACCGGGCGCCGGTTGGGCCTTCGGGAATGAAGGTTTCCGCCACCACGCTTTCGCCCAGCCCGATGTTGCCGCGATAATCGATCTCGTGCCGGGTCACGACCCAGACATATTGGGCCTGATGATCCGGCGTGGCCACGGCAGACCAGTGCGCCGTGGCGATCTGCTGGATCCAGTCCACCCAGACCGCGTTGTTGACGTGGCCCAGCTCGTCGATGTGCTGCGCCCCGGCGGTGAACGTCAGGGTGTGGCGATTGCTCATCCTTCCACGCCCAGTTGCCACAGGATGAAGGCAAACTCTTCCGCCACTTCTTTCAGGCTTTCAAACCGCCCGGATTTGCCGCCATGCCCCGCGCCCATGTTGGTTTTGAGCAGCAATTCGTTGCTGTCGGTCTTCAGCTCGCGCAGCTTGGCCACCCACTTGGCGGGTTCCCAATAAGTCACGCGCGGATCGTTAAGGCCGGCGGTTACCAGCAGCGGCGGATAGGCCTGTGCGCGCACCTGATCGTAGGGCGAATAGCTGCGGATCAGTTCGAATGCGGCCCTGTCCTCGATCGGATTGCCCCATTCGGGCCATTCGCCGGGGGTCAGCGGCAGCGTGGGATCGAGCATCGTTGCCAATACGTCCACGAACGGCACGTGCGCCACCACCGCGCCCCACAGGCCGGGATCGGAATTGATCACCGCCCCCATCAGTTCGCCGCCGGCCGATCCGCCCGAAATGCTGATCTGCCCGGCCTGCGTCAGGCCGCGGTCGATCAGGCCGCGTGCCACATCGACAAAATCGGTAAACGTATTGGTGCGCCGTTCCAGCTTGCCCGCCTTGTACCAGGCCCGGCCAAGATCGTCCCCGCCCCGGATATGGGCGATGGCATAAGCAAACCCGCGATCGACCAGCGACAGGCGGCTGGTCGAAAAGCCCGGCTCGATCGCAATGCCATAAGCGCCATAGCCATAAAGGTGGAGCGGCCCGCCCGGCTGGCGATCGCGGCGCATCACCACGCTGACCGGGATCGGTGTGCCATCGCGGGCCGGGATTTCCAGCCGCTCGGTAACATATTGCGCGGCATCGTAGCCCGAGGGGATTTCCTGAACCTTAAGCGTGGTCAAAGTGCGCGCCGCCACGTCGTAGTCCATCACGCTGGCCGGGCTGACCATGCTTTCGTAAGACAGCCGCAGCGTGTCCACCGCCCATTCGGGATTGTCGCTCAGCCCCGCAGAATAACTGGCTTCGGGAAACGTGATCGGCTCTACCCGGGTGGGCTGATCGTAATACCGCACCTCGATCTGATCCAGCCCGGCGCGGCGGCCCTCGATCACGTAGAAATCGCGGAACAGGTCAAAGCCGGTCAGGTAGAACGCATCCGAACCTGCGATCACCGTGGTCCATTCGCCCGGCGCGGTCAGCGGCGCGGTGGCCAGACGAAAGTTTTCGTGGGTATCGTTGGTGTGGATGAACAGCGTGTCGCCGCGCAAATCGACATCGTATTCCACCCCGGCCTGCCGCGCCCTGACCAATACCGGCGGGCTAAGCGGATCGGCGGCGGGGACGATCCGCACTTCGCTGGTTTCGTGATCGCTGGTGCCGATAATCAGCCACTGTTCGTTGGCCGAAAGCGAAGAGCCGACGCGGAAGCCCTCGTCATCCTCGTGGTACAGCTCGACATCGCTGGCAATCGGCTGCCCCAGCCAGTGCAGCCGGGCGTTGTCGGTGCGCCACTGTTCGTTCGCCAGACTATAGACCAGCCCCTTGTCCCCCGCGACCCAGACCAGGCTGGACAGCGTGCCGGGGATTTCGTCCGCCAGCAGTTCGCCCGTTGCCAGATCCTTGATCCGGGCGGTGAAGCGTTCCGATCCGTTATCGTCGATCGCATAGGCCAGCAGCTTGCCGTCCGCCGAAACCGACAGCGCGCCAAGGCGGAAATAATCCTTGCCGGCGGCCAGTGCCACTTCATCCAGGATCAGTTCGTCGGCGCGGCCATCCGCCTTGGCGGCCACCGGGCGGCGCCACCACTTCTTGTATTCCGCGCCTTCTTCGAACTCGATCCAGTAAAGGTAGGCGCCGTCCTTTTGCGGCACCGATTTGTCGGCCTCTTTGATACGGGCGCGCATTTCGGTGAACAGCGTGTCGATCCGGCCCTTCTGGCCAGCCATGCGCGCTTCGAACCACTGGTTTTCAGCGTCGAGATGCGCCAGCACGGCCGCATCGGTGACATCGGGATAACCGGGATCGCGCAGCCAAGCGTAATCATCAGTCACGGTGATCCCGTGATGGGTGGCGCTGGACGGATGCCTTGCAGCGATGGGGGCAGCGATGGGGACGGCAATAGGGGGAGTGGTCACGGTCATTGCGCGGGTCTATGGTGCCGCCATTGTCCCTGCAAGCCAGACTCGAAAATCCATGCTGATGAATACCCACAAAGCGCGCCTCGATGCACTGCGCAAAGAATTGAAGACCCGCGACCTCGACGGTTTCGTCGTGCCGATTTCCGACGAACACATGAGCGAATATGTCGGCGCTTATGCCCAGCGGCTGGCCTGGCTGACCGGCTTCGGCGGCTCGGCCGGCACCGCTGCCGTGCTGGCAGACCACGCCGCGATCTTCGTGGATGGCCGCTACACCCTGCAAGTGCGCGAGCAAGTGGACGGGGCACTGTTCGATTACCAGTCGGTCCCCGCCACCAGCCCGGCCGCATGGCTGGCCCAGCACGCCCCGCATGGTGCCAAGATCGGTTACGATGCATGGCTCCACGGCAAGCCATGGGTCGATGCGGCGAACGCGGCACTGGCGGCCACGGGCGGGCGGCTGGTTGCCGTGGATGGCAATCCGATCGACGCAATCTGGGCCGATCAGCCCGCGCCTTCGCCGGCCCCGGCGCTGGTACATCCGACCGAACTGGCCGGCGTATCCAGCGAAGCCAAGCGCAGCCAAGTGGCCGAATGGCTGACGGCCAAGGGGCTGGATGCAGCCGTGGTATCGGCGCTTGATGGGGTGGCGTGGCTGCTCAACATGCGCGGCGCGGACGTTGATCGCACCCCGGTTGCGCTGTCGTTCGTGCTGGCCCACGCCGATGGCACGGCCGAACTGTTCATCGCCGAAGACAAAGTCACGCCGCAGCTGCGCGCGCATCTTGGCAACGCGGTTACGATCCGCCCGCGCACCGCGTTCGTACCGCAGTTGCAGGCCTTGGCCGGCAAACGCGTGGCGGTTGATCCCGAACGCTCAGTGCAGGCGATCTTCGCCGCGTTGCAGGGCGCCGGGGCCGCGGTGGTCGAACTGACCGATCCCACCGTCCTGCCCAAAGCGGTCAAGAACCCGGTTGAGCAAGCCGGGCAGCGCGCCGCGCAGGCCCGCGATGGTGCGGCCATTGCCCGGTTCCTGCACTGGCTGTCGATCGAAGCCCCCAAGGGCGGCGAAACCGAACTGTCCGCCGCCGCAAAATTGCAGGCCCTGCGCGAAGCAACCGGGCTGCTGCGCGACCTGTCGTTCGATACCATCTCGGGCGCCGGGCCGAACGCCGCCAGCCCGCATTACAAGGTCAGCGAAGAATCGAACCGTCCGATCGAGCCGGGCTCGATCTATCTGGTCGATTCAGGCGGGCAATATGCCGATGGCACCACCGACATCACCCGCACCGTGTGGATCGGCCCGGGCAAGCCCACAGCCGAACACAAGGACCGCTTTACCCGCGTCCTCAAAGGCCACATCACCCTGGCGCTGGCGGTATTCCCGGCCGGAACGGTGGGCAGCCAGCTCGACAGTTTCGCCCGCATGCACTTGTGGCAGGCCGGCCTTGATTATGCGCACGGCACCGGACACGGGGTGGGCAGCTTCCTGTCGGTCCATGAAGGCCCGCAGCGCATCGCCAAGGCCGCCGGCGGGCAGGCCGGAACCGGTCAGGAATTGCTGGCCGGGATGATCCTGTCCAACGAACCCGGCTATTACAAAGCCGGCGAATACGGCATCCGCACCGAAAACCTTGTGCTGGTGGAACGGCGCGAAATCGCAGGCATGGAAGGCGAATATTTCGGCTTCGAAACGCTGACGTTCGCCCCGATCGACAAGACCCTGGTCGATTCCAGCCTGCTCACCCGCGATGAAGTAACGTGGTGGAACCAGTATCACGCACAAGTCGAAGCCCTGCTGGCCCCGCAGCTGACCGGCGCCGCGCTGGCGTGGCTGAAGGACCAGTGCGCACCGCTGTAACACGGCCGCCAAGCCGAGCTTTTCGCCCTGGGGCAAGCCGCGCGATTGCGCCCTGATGAACGAACGCACGAGCGCGCGACAATTGGCGACAAATTAGGCGAAATGCGGCATAATCGCGCGACAGTCCGGGCCTAACAAGGCGGGGTAAGCCGCGCGATCCGCTGCGTCCCCCCCCTCCGCTTTGGCGGGTCCGTGGCTTCACCTGTTTCGATGCATGGGAGTTCCCACATGAAAAAGATCCTGATTGGCATTTCGTTGGCCGCCCTTGCCACTGCCGGCGTCACCGCCGGTGTCGCCATCGCCCAAGACCATGGTCCCGAAATGGGCATGAACATGACTAAGGGAATGGACCCAATGGGCGACAAGACCATGACCCGCGCCGAAGTGCAGGCGAAAGCCGAAGCGCACTTCGCGGCGATGGACGTGAACAAGGACGGCAAGCTCGACGCAGCGGATCGCGCGGCGCACATGGGCCAGAAGTTTGACCAGCTTGATACCGACAAGAACGGCGCAATCTCGCGCGATGAATTCGCCGATGCCCACAAGGGCGGCCATGACAAAGACGATCACGGCATGAACGAACACCGCATGGGCGGCGCGATGATGATGCTGAAGATGGCCGATACCAACAAGGATGGCGCGATCAGCAAGGACGAATTCGTCGCCGCGCACCTCAAGATGTTCGACATGGCCGATACCGATCACGACGGCAAACTGACCCCCGCCGAACGCAAGGCGGCCCACGCCAAGATGCGTGATCACATGCGCGGCATGCACCACGACATGAACGATGACATGGATAAGGGCATGAACCACGGCGATCACGCAATGCCGCCGCCCCCGCCGCCGGGCGCCTGATCCGCATCAAAGCGCCCCGCGGCCGATGGACGATCCCGCTCTGGTTCGCGTGCTGCTTGTCGATGACGAGCAAGCCCTGCGCCAACCCCTGGCCGAGTATCTCTCGCGCCAGGGGTTTGACGTGACCGAAGCGGCCAGCGCGGCCGAAGCCCGCACCCGATTGCGCGATGAAACGCCGGATCTGGTCCTGCTGGACATCATGATGCCGGGCGAAGACGGCCTATCGCTGTGCCGGCATCTGTCGGAAACCCGCGCGATCCCAACCATCATGCTGACCGCCCGGGGCGAAGCGATGGACCGGATCGTGGGGCTGGAAATCGGCGCCGACGATTACGTTGTGAAACCGTTCGAACCGCGCGAACTGGTGGCCCGGATTCGCTCGGTCCTGCGCCGCGCGGCCAAGGGCGGCAGCATCGCCGCCGCCGATGAAACATTCGAATTCGAAGGCTGGCGGCTTGATCCGCTCAAGCGGCGGCTGACCGATCCCGGCGGCGCGATGGTATCGATTTCGTCGGCTGAGTTTCGCCTGCTGATGGCGTTTGTCGAACACCCCCGGCAAGTGCTGGATCGCGACCGCCTGCTCGATATGGTGCAGGGCCGCGAAGCCCACTTGTTCGATCGCGCGGTGGACAATCAAGTCAGCCGCCTGCGCCGTAAAATGGAAATCGACAGCCGCAATCCGGCGCTGATCCAAACCGTGTGGGGCGGCGGATACATGCTGGCGGCCGATGTTCAGCGCGTGCGCGCGGGCGATATTCAGCGCGTGCGCGCGGGCAAGGCATGATCGGCCCTTCCCTAAAACGTGTCTGGCCGCGCAGCCTGCAGGGCCAACTTTTGGCAGCAATCGCGCTGGCCTTGTTGCTGGCGCAGGCGATCAGCGCCACGCTGCTCTACCGGGCGCAGGCTGACCGGCGCGAGGCAGCCCTAGTCCACACGGCAGCGATCCGCCTGTTTGCCGCCGGTCGCGAAGCCGGCCTGTTTGGCGCAGGCGGCCATCATATGCCGGATTTCATCGCTGGCGGCCGCCAGCTTAAAGTCAGCAGCCAAGCCACCAGCCCACTGCGCAGCGGCGATGCCCGCAGCCCTCATGCCGAGGAAGAACTGCGCGAAATTCTGGAAGACCAAGGCGCCGAACTGGGGCAGGTGATCGTGGTAGAACGCCCTGCCAGCGAAGACCCACGCCGGCTCGGCAGGTTTGAACGCCGCGCGCACATGCTGGGCAACCATGGCCCGCCACCGCCCGATCACGTAATGCTGGCCGCGGTAGAGCTTCGCCCGGCCGGCGGGTGGATGCTGGTCCGGATCCCAGTTCCCGCGGGTGAACGCATCCTGATCGCCACGTTGCTGGGCCAAACGCTGTTGCTTTATGCCCTGCTGGTAGGCGCGATCGCGCTGATTGTCGGGCGGATCACCCGCCCGCTGGCCGCGCTGACCCTGCGGCTTGAACGGTTTGCCCATACCCGCGCGGTCGATGGGCAGCTGCCCCCGCAAGGCCCCGATGACGTGCGCCGGCTGATCGTGGCGCACAATGCCATGGAAGCCCGCATCGCTGCCCTGCTGGATGAAAAGGATGTCATGCTGGGCGCGATCGGACACGATCTCAAAACCCCGCTGGCGGCGCTGCGGGTACGCATCGAAAGCGTTGAAAACGATGCCGAGCGCGCCAAGATGGCGGCCACGATCGAAGATATCACGCGCTCGCTCGATGATATCCTGTCGCTGGCCCGCGTCGGCCGGCCCAGCGATCCGCTGGAACCGGCAGAGGTCTGCGCGCTGGTCGGGCAGGTGGCGGATGAATTCGAGGATATGGGCGAGCCGGTCAGTTTTGCGCCGTGCGAGCGCGTGGTCGTGCCGCTGCGCGTCACGTGGCTGCGCCGCGCGGTGCGCAACCTTGCCTCAAACGCGCTGCGCTATGGCGGGGCGGCGCGCATCGCCGTGCTCCACAGCCCGGCGCAGCCCCAGATCTGCCCGGCGCAAGTCCAGATCCGGGTCGAGGACGATGGCCCGGGCATTCCCGAACCCGATCTTGAACGCATGCTGGAACCCTTCACCCGCGGCGATCCTTCGCGCAACAGCCTGACCGGCGGGGCGGGACTGGGCCTGACCCTGGCGCGGGCAATTGCCGAACAGCACGGCGGCACCCTGACCCTTGCGAACCGGCCCGCCGCTGATGGAACGATCGCCGGTCTGACCGCCACGATCACCCTGCCGCTGCACTGATCGGCCAGCCGCATTGGGCCGCGGCAATGCCGTACCCAGCACCGCATCATGCGAGAGGGTTTTGCATGAGCGGCAATCCCTCGCTAGAAGCGCCCTGCCAATGCCTGAACCTTTCATCCTGCTTGACGATGCGCGCCCCGAAGGTGCCAGCGACGCCCGACTCTATCGCGCCCCGCGCGAGGTTGTTGTTGCGCGCCGGGTGGACGAAGTGGCCCCGGCGCTGGCACGGATCGAGGAACTGCGCCGCGAAGGCGCAGATCTGGCGGGTTATTTCGCCTATGAAGCCGGCCTGGCGCTGGAACCGCGCCTGGCCCCATTGGCCGCTGCCCGCACCGGCGCGATGGGTCCGCTGCTGTGGTTCGGAGTATTCGACGGGTTCGAAACGATCCCCGCCGCGCAAGTGCCGGAATGGCTGGCCGCGCACAGCCAAGGGCAAGATGGCGGCATCGCGCAAGTTGGCCCGGTTGAACCGCAGGTTTCGCCGGGCGGCTATGCCGCGGCATTCGCACGGTTGCAGGAAGCCATCGCCGCGGGCGATATCTATCAGGCCAACCTGACCTTCCATCTGGCCGGTTCGTTCCGGGGCGATCCGCTGGCGCTGTATGCCGCGCTGCGCCCCGCCGCGATGGCGGGCTATGGCGGGGTGGTGTTCGATGGCTCGCACTGGCTGCTGTCGTGCTCGCCCGAATTGTTCTTCGCCAGCCGCGATGGCGCGGTGATTGCCAAGCCGATGAAAGGCACCCGCCCGCGCGGCCGCGACGAGGCCGAGGATTTGGCCCTGATCGACGAACTGTCCAGTTCGGCCAAGGACCGCGCCGAAAACCTGATGATCGTCGATCTGCTGCGTAACGACCTGTCGCGCGTGGCCGAAGCCGGCAGCGTCAAGGTGGAGCGGCCGTTCGCGGTTGAAAGCTATCCAACGGTCCACACGATGACCACCACGATCCGCGCCCGGCTGATGCCGGACAAAGGCCTGATCGACATGATCCGCGCCATCTTCCCCTGCGGTTCGATCACCGGCGCGCCCAAGATCCGGGCGATGGAGCTGATCAACGCGGTAGAGCGCGATGCGCGCGGGCCATACTGCGGGGCAATCGGACGGATCGATGCCACCGGCGATGCCGCGTTCAACGTTGCGATCCGCACTTTGCGCCTGACGCCCGGCGAAAACGGCCGCGGCCGCGTGGTGCTGGGCGTGGGTTCGGCGATCGTTGCCGACAGCGAGGGCCTGCAGGAATGGCGCGAATGCTTGGTAAAGGGCGGGTTCGTGCGGCTCTATGCCGCCGGGTGTGATCTGATCGAAACGATGCGCTTCACCCCGGATGAAGGCGTGCCCTTGCTCGAACTGCACCTCGAACGGATCAAGGCCAGCGCGCAGGAACTGGGCTTTACGTTTGATCGCCACGCGGTGCGCAATGCCATTCAGGCGCTGTGCTTCGAAGCTGATCAGCCCGCGCGGCTGCGGCTGGTTGCCGCGCGCAGCGGCGCTTACAGCCTTGAGCTGGGCAAGCTGCCGGCCGCGCTGAGCCAGCCGGTGAAATGCGCCGTGCTGCGCCTGCCAGTCGATCAGGGCGATTGGCGACTGCGCCACAAGAGCAGCGACCGCGGGTTCTACGATGTCGGACTGAAAGCGGCCAAGGGCGCGGGCGCGGCTGAGGCCCTGTTCCTGCGCGACGATGGCTTGCTGACCGAGGGCTGTTTCACCAACCTGTTCGTCGAACGCGGCGGCACGCTGCTGACCCCGCCCGCCCGGCTGGGCTTGCTGCCGGGCGTGTTGCGGCGTTCGTTGCTGGAATCTGGCAAGGCAGAAGAAGCCGAGCTGACGCTGGCAGACCTGACGGACGGGTTCTTGATCGGCAACGCCTTGCGCGGGCTGATGCCGGCCCGGTTGCTGCCATGATCTCGCAGGCGCTTGACCGCATCGCCCCATCGGGCACCACCGCGATGACCGATCGCGCGATCGAATTGCGCGCCGCCGGGCGCGACATCATCTCGCTGTCGGTGGGCGAACCCGATTTCGCCACGCCGCCCCATGTGATCGCCGCCGCCCATGCCGCGCTGGATGCGGGCGACACCAAATATACCCCGGTGCCCGGCACCCTGCGCCTGCGCGAAGCAGCCGCGCTGCATTTCCGGCGCGATCTGGGCATCGCGGTGCCCGCCAGCCAGATCATCGTCAGCGCCGGGGGCAAGCAAGCAATCTTCCATGCGCTGCTGGCCACACTGAACCCGGGCGACGAAGTACTGATCCCCGCCCCGTGGTGGGTCAGCTATCCCGAAATCGTGCGCTTTGCCGGGGCGGAAGTGGTGGCTTTGCCAACTACTGCGGCGGG
This sequence comes from Pseudomonadota bacterium, assembly GCA_046050825.1. Classification (GTDB taxonomy): domain Bacteria; phylum Pseudomonadota; class Alphaproteobacteria; order Sphingomonadales; family Sphingomonadaceae; genus Novosphingobium. The sequence goes on along the minus strand of JBJOPJ010000003.1, from coordinate 16,987 downwards.
CGGCTTTCGCATCACCGCGGCCCAGCTTGAAGCCGCGATCACCCCGCGCACCCGCTGGCTGCTGCTGAACAGCCCGGGCAACCCCACCGGCGCAACCTATCCGGCCGAAGAATTGCGCGCCTTGGGCGCCGTGCTGGCGCGCCATCCCCAAGTGCTGGTGCTGTCCGACGATATCTATGCGCCCTTGCGCTATACCCCGGGGCGCCACGCCACGCTGGGCGCCGAATGCCCAGCGCTGGCCGAACGCATCCTGACCGTTTCCGGCGTTTCCAAAAGCCACGCCATGACCGGCTTTCGCATCGGCGTGGCCGCCGGCCCGACTTGGCTGATTGCCGCAATGGGCCGCCTGCAATCGCACTCGTCCGGCAATGCCGCATCGATTAGCCAGGCCGCAGCGGTGGCCGCCTTTGAAGGCCCGCAGGATTTTCTGGGCGATTGGTGCGAACGCTTCCGCGCCCGGCGCGATAAGGTGGTGGCGGCGATCAATGCCATCCCCGGCCTGTCCTGCCCGGTGCCGGATGGGGCGTTCTATTGCATGGTCGATGCCGCACCGCTGATGGGCCGCTTTGCCGATGATCAGGCGCTGTGCCTGCACCTGCTGGAACATGGCGTCGCGGTGGTCGCCGCGTCGGCCTTTGGCGGCGCAAATGGCTTTCGCATTTCCTTCGCCGCCGATGAATCCAAACTTGAAGAAGCAGTGCGCCGCATTGCCGGAGCCCTGACATGAGCACGATCCCGATCCTGTACGAAGACGGCGAAGCCCTGGTGATTAACAAGCCCGCCGGGCTGCCGATCGAACGCCCCCGCGCGGGCGGCCGCAGCCTTGAAGACCACCTTGAAAGCCTGAAGCTGGGGTTCCAGCGTGAACCCGCGGCGGTCCACCGGATCGATACCGACACATCGGGTTGCCTGCTGCTGGCGCGCAACCCCAAGGCGCTGAAACGCTTCAACGCGGCGTTCGAAAACCGCGCGGTTGAAAAGGTCTACCTTGGCGTGGTGGCCGGGCCGGTGGAGGGCGATGAAGGCACGATCTCGCTGTCGCTGTCGAAGATCAGCAGCGCCGAAAAGGGCTGGCGGATGATCGCCGCCAAGAAGGGCAAGCCTTCGATCACTCACTGGCGCAAGCTGGCGGAAAAGGACGGCCTGACGCTGGTTGAATTCCGCCCCGAAACCGGCCGCACGCACCAGATCCGCATCCACGCGCAGGCCGGGCTGGGCCACGCGCTGCTGGGCGATCCGGTGTATGGTGATGGCCGGGGGGCGCCGCGGACGATGCTGCACGCCTTGGCACTGACCGTGCAGCGGGAAGGCAAGCCGCCGATCGCAGCCATCGCCCCGCTGCCCGCAGACTTTGCTGCGCTTGGGTTTGGCCCGCTGGACTTTGGTCCGCCCGAATCCGGCCCAGTGGACTCTGGCCCAGTGGACTCTGGCCCAGTGGACGCTGGCACACTGGAATCTGGTGATGTCGTCCCCGGCGCATGATACCATCGCCCGCGCGATTGCGCTGGCCAGCGAAAGCTTCATCACCGCATCGGGGCCGGGCGGGCAGAACGTCAACAAAGTGGCAACGGCGGTGCAGTTGCGGCTGGATATCTATGCGCTGCGCTTGCCGGTGCCGGTCTTTGCCCGGTTCAAGCAGCTGGCTGGCAGCCGGCTGACCGCAAAGGGCGAACTCCTGCTCACCGCACAGCGGTTTCGCACGCAAGAAGCCAACCGCACCGACGCGCGCGAGCGCCTGGCCGAACTGATCGAAGAAGCTTTCAACCTGCCCCAACAACGCGCCAAGAGCCGGCTCAACCGGGTGGGAAAAACCGCCCGGCTGGAAGGCAAGAAAAAGCGCGGCACGGTAAAGGCCGGGCGCGGCAAAGTGCGGCTGGACTGATCAGGTGGCGGCGCTGGCGCTCATCACCTGGCGGCCATCGGCGGCGAACGCACCCAATTCATAGGCCGCGTCTTTGCTGCGCAGCACAAGGTGCAGCATTTCCCCGCAAATCGCCGGTGAAACACCCCGGAACGCAAAGCTTTTCAGGGTATTATCACCCAGTTCACGCCGCGCCAGATCCAGCAGCAGGGTTGCGGTCAACGGGCCATGCACCACCAGCCCGCGATAGTTTTCGGCCTCTGCAGCATAGGGCAGATCATAATGGATGCGGTGGCTGTTGAAGGTCAGCGCGGAAAAACGGAACAGCAGCGGTTCGGACGGCGTAACCGCGCGATGCGCCTGCCATGCCGATGGATCGAACGCGCCATCGCCCAGTGGCGGCGGCGCAGGCGGACTGCCCGGCTGCGCCGCGGCGCGATAGACCAGCGATTGCACTTCCCGCACCGCCAGGCCGCGCGGGCCATGGGTTTCATGGGCCACGTCGACGAACACCAACGGGCCGGTCCCGCCGGCCTTTTCGGTGACTGATACCACCCGCGAGCGGCGCGTTACCGCTTCGCCGGGATGCAGCGGGGCGATGAATTCGACGGCGCTGGACGCCCACATCCGGCGCGGCAGCGGCACCGGGGGCAGAAAGCTGGCCGGGCTGTCATCGCGCAGCGGGTGGCCATCCGGGCCAAGCTGCGCCGTGGGGGCATCGGGCAGGCACAGACACCATTGCAGCGCCTGCGGCACAGTGCCATCGGCCGGCGCGGCGCGATCCAGCGTGGCCAGCCAACGCGCGAACATCGCTTCGTCGATCCGGTCCGCGCGCTGCTCCTCGCGTCCGATCCACGCGTCCCACTGGCCCATCAGTTGCGCCCTTCCAGCAAACCGCGCGCGATCACTTGCGCCTGAATTTCCGCCGCACCTTCGAAGATGTTGAGGATGCGGGCATCGCACAGCACGCGGCTGATTTCGAATTCCAGCGCATAGCCGTTGCCGCCGTGAATCTGCAGCGCGGCATCGGCATTGGACCATGCGGCCCGCGCCGCCAGCAGCTTGGCCATCCCGGCTTCGATATCGCAGCGTTTGCCAGAATCCTTGGCCCGCGCCGCTGCATAAGTCAGTTCGCGCGTCAGGATCAGATCGGCCAGGCTCATCGCCAGCTTGTCCGCGACGCGGGGGAACTGGACGATCGCCGTGCCGAACTGCTTGCGGTTCAGGGCATAGTCCAGCCCCAGCTCCAGCGCGCGCCGAGCCACCCCCACGGCGCGCGCCGCGGTTTGGATGCGGGCGCCTTCGAACGTGCGCATCAGCTGTTTGAAGCCCTGCCCCTGTTCGCCGCCCAGCAGGGCATCGGCCGGCGCCAGCAACCCATCGAACGCCAGCGCGTATTCGCGCATCCCGCGATAGCCCAGCACGGCGATTTCGCTGCCGGCCATGCCCGGCGTCGGGAACGGATCGGCATCCGTCCCGCGCGGCTTGGGCACCAGCAGCATCGACAGGCCGGCATAGCCCCGGGCATCGGGCACAGTCCGCGCCAGCAACGTCATCAGGTCTGACCGGCTGGCGTGGGTAATCCACGTTTTCGCGCCGTCGATCACCCATGCGCCAGTGGCATCCTGCCGCGCGCGGGTTTGCAGCGCGCCAAGGTCGGAACCGGTATCGGGTTCGGTAAAGACGGCAGTGGGCAGCACTTCGCCGCTGGCGATTTTGGGAAGCCAATGCGCTTTCTGTTCGGCCGTGCCGCCCTGCGCGATCAGTTCACCAGCAATTTCGCTGCGTGTGCCCAGCGATCCCGCGCCGATCCACCCGCGCGACAGTTCTTCGGTGACCACGCACATCACCAGCTTCGACAGGCCCAGCCCGCCGAACGTTTCGGGGATACACACCCCGAACGTGCCAAGCTGCGCCATCGCCGCCACGGTATCATCGGGGATCAGATCGTTCGCCAGATGCCACTTATGCGCATGGGGCAGGATTTCGGCATCGGTGAACTTGCGGAACTGATCGCGGATCGCATCCAGTTCTGTGTCGTGCAGGCTTTCCGATGGCCATTGGCCTTGCGCCAGGGCCGCCGCCACTGCGGCGCGCGTGGCGGCATGATCGGCTTCGAGCAAGGCAGCGCAGGCCGCCGCCAGATCGCGTGCGGCAGCGCCCAGCCCAAGATCGGCCGGGCGGATGATTTCGTTCTGCCCCATCGGCAAGCCGCCAACCAGCTGACCCAGCGTTTCGGCAAAGGCCAGCCGGGCCACTTGGGCATCAAGCGGATTGGCCCCGCCGCCGGCCTGCAACCAGCCGTCGATCGCCTCCAGCGCGGCCACGCTGGTGGCGATCCACGCAAAGCCGTGGGCGGCGCGCTGATGGGCCTCGATCCGCTGGCCTTCCAGCCGATCAGCCAATGCTGCCTGGGCCAACGCGGCATAGCCCCGCGCCGCGCCCAGCACGTGGCCGTAATCAATCCCGGTCATGCGCGCTCGAATACGGCGGCAATCCCCTGCCCGCCGCCGATGCACATCGTTTCAAGGCCATACTGCACATCGCGGCGCTGCATTTCGCGGGTCAGGTTGGCCAGAATGCGCCCGCCGGTGGCACCAATCGGATGGCCCAGCGAAATCCCCGAGCCATTGACGTTGAGGATATCGTGGCGGCTATCGTCATCGGACCAGCCCCAGCCTTTAAGGCAGGCCAGGACCTGCGGCGCGAACGCTTCGTTCAGTTCGATCAGGCCGATGTCGCTGAACGACAGGCCGTTGCGGGCGAACAGCCGTTCGGTTGCCGGCACCGGGCCATAGCCCATGCGGCTGGGATCGCACCCGGCCGCCGCCCAGCTGTGGAAATAGGCGATCGGTTCAAGGCCCAGCTCGTCCAGCTTGTCTTCGGCCACGACCAGACAGGCCGCCGCCGCATCGTTTTGCTGGCTGGCATTGCCGGCGGTCACCACGCCGCCTTCCAGCGGGCGCAGCTTGCCCAACGTTTCCATGGTGGCATCGGCGCGGTAGCCTTCATCATGAGCGAAGATCACCGGATCGCCCTTTTTCTGCGGCACGGCCACCGGCACCAGTTCATCGGCGAACTTGCCTTCGGCCCACGCGGCGGCGGCGCGCTGGTGGCTGCGCACGGCATAGGCATCGCAGGCCGCGCGGCTGATGTTCCAGTCCTTCGCCAGATTTTCGGCCGTTTCGATCATCCCGCTGATCACGCCATAACGCTCGATCGGCTGGCTCATCACGCGGCCGCGGGTCAGCCGATCATGCAAAGTCAGGTTGCCGGCGCGCACGCCCTTGCGAATGTCGGTGCTGTAGTGTTCGACGTTGGACATGCTTTCGCAGCCGCCCGCCACCACCACATCGCTCATCCCAGTCTGGACCATCATCGCGGCGTTGATGATCGCCTGCAGGCCCGAACCGCAGCGCCGGTCCAGCTGGTAGCCCGGCACGTGTTCGGGCAGGCCCGCCAGCAGCCAAGACCAGTGCCCGATGCACGGGGCCTCGCCGTTGCCATAGCCCTGGCTGAACACGACATCATCGACCCGTGCGGGATCAAGCTTGGTGCGCGCCATCAGCGCCTTCAGGATTTCCGCGCCAAGCTGCCCGGCGGTGAGCGCCGACAAGGCACCGCCGAACTTGCCGACCGGGGTGCGGAGCGGGGCGACGATAGCCGCACGACGAAGCTGAGTGGGGCGAACTTGGGTCATCAATCGGTTCCTACAATTCCAGAGTCGATCAGGCGGGCGATGTCACCCGAAGACAGGCCCAGCACTTCGGCCAGAACGGCTTCGCTGTGCTGGCCATTGCGCGGCGCGGGGGCGGCGGGCTTGCGCGGCATCCCCGGCAGCGTGGCAAACGCGCCGGCGGCCGGATAAGCAAAGCCCGAAGGATTGTCGGTACTGGCAGCGAACATCGGATTTTCGGTCAGCAAACGGGGATCGTTCACCGCTTCGACCATCGTGCGATAGGGGCCATGCACCACCGCATTGGCATCGAGCAGGTTGGCCAGATCGCCATGGTCATACTTGGCCACTTCGGCCTCGATCAGCGCGAAGATCGGGGTGCGGTGGGTAAACCGCGCGCCATCGTCATTGGCGAAGGTCACGCCCAGCGCCGCTTCCAGCGCGGCGATGCCTTCGGCCAGGCCCAGCGCCTTGACCAGCCCCTGCCACTGCCGTTCATTGATCGCCACGATCATCAGGCGCTGGCCATCGCGGGTGACGAAATCGCGGCCGATCGTACCAAATACGGCATTGCCCAGCCGTTCGCGATCGCGCCCGGTATACAGCACTTCGGCCACCCGGCCGAGGTTGGCCGCGCTGCCCATCGCAATGTCGGACAACGGCAGGCGCACTTCGCCGCCCTGCCCGGTCTGCTCGCGCCGGCGGATCGCCGCCAGCAGCGCAAAGGCGGCATAGGCGCCGGTCAGCAAGTCCCACGCCGGCAGCACGTGGTTGACCGGGCGCGGATCTTCCAGCGGGCCGGTCAGCGCGGTGTACCCAACCGCGGCATTGGCCGTATAATCCAGCGCCACCGATCCATCGGGCCAGCCCATCACCCGCACGGTGACAAGGTCGGGCCGCCCTTCGGCCAGGCGCTCATGTGCCAGAAAGCCGGTGACCGGCAGGTTGGTAATCAACTGCCCGGTCTTGCGGATCAGTTCGGTCAGCAGTTCGCGGGCTTCGGGCTTGCCGAAATCGAGCGCAAGGCTGCGCTTGGCCCGGTTGAGGTTTTCCCAGCCAAGCGAATCGTTCTCTGCCGTTACCGGCCAGCGGCGAAAATCCTGTCCGCCGCCGATCTGGTCCACGCGGATCACGTCCGCGCCGAATTGGCCCATGTAAAGCCCGGCGGTGGGCGATGCGACAAACGAGGACACCTCCACCACCGAGAGGCCGTTCAGGATATCGTACATGGCGCGCTCAGCCTTGTTCCGCGGCCCACTCGCGCAGCATGTGCTTGGCGATCTGGAGCTGGAGGATCTGGGTGGTGCCTTCGTAGATGCGATAGATCCGCGCATCGCGGAAGAACCGTTCGGCATCGTATTCGGCCAGATAGCCGGCCCCGCCATAGACCTGCACGACGCGATCGACCACGCGGCCGCACATCTCGCTGGCGAACACCTTGAACGCCGCCGCCTTGCGCAACACGTTTTCGCCTGCATCGGCGCGCGCGGTGACATCCTGCATCATCGCTTCGGCGGCGTAGATCTCAATCTCGCTATCGGCCAGCATCTGCTGGATCAGCTGGAAATTGGCGATCGGTTCGCCAAAGGCCTTGCGTTCGTTGGCATAGCGGAGCGCGCTGTCCAGCGCGCGGCGGGCATAGCCGGTGGCCGCCGCGCCCACCGAAATACGGCCATTGTCGAGGCTTTTCATCGCATAGATAAAACCCTTGCCTTCCTGATCGCCCAGCAGGGCATCGGCGGGCAGATGGACGTCCTCCATGATGATATCGGCAATGTGGCTGCCCGCTTGGCCCATCTTCTTGTCCGATTTGCCAACCGCCACGCCCGCCGTATCCATCGGCACCAGAAACGCCGAGACATGGGCGTTCTTGGGCAGGCTTTCCTTCGAAGTTCGCGCCATGATCAGCGCAACTTTGGCGAACGGCGAATTGGTGATGTAGCGCTTGGTGCCGTTCAGCACCCAGCCATTGCCCGAGCGCACGGCCATGGTCTGCATCGCGGCGGAATCCGAACCGGAGCCCGGCTCGGTCAGGCCGAAACAGGCGATTTCGCCGCCCGCAAGGCGCGGCAGCCATTCGGCCTTCTGCGCCGCGGTCCCGCCGTTCTTCAGCGCCGAGCAGACCATCCCGATGTTGATCGAAATGATCGAGCGGAACGCCGGCATGGCATAAGACAGCGTGTTGATCGTGCGGGCGTACTGGGCAATGTTCATCCCCGCACCGCCGTATTCTTCGGGCATGGTCAGCCCGAACAAGCCCATATCGCGCATTTCCTGCAGGATCGCAGCGGGGATCACATCGGTTTCGATGATGTCCTTTTCGGCCGGGATCAGGCGTTCGCGAACATAGCGGTGCAGCTGTTCGATGAACTGTTCGAAAACATCAGCGTCCATTCCATTGGGCATTCCATTGGGCATTCCGTTGGTCATGGCGGGGGCCTCAGATTGGGTCATAGGGGAAGACGTGGGCCGAAACTTCATCGGCGCGGGCAAAGCTGGGCTGGAAGGCCGGGATCAGTTCAGCCGCGATGCTTTCGGGCGTCCAGCCTTCCACTTTGGTCATCGACCGGATCGGGCGCGGCTTGTTGTACAGCACGATCTCGTTCTTGCGGACCGAGAAGATCTGGTTCGAAACCTCCTTCGCCGCATCCGATGCCAGATAGACCACCAGCGGTGCGATCTTGTCGGCGCTCATCGTCTTCAAGCGCTCAACCCGCTCTTTCTGTTCGGGCGTTTCGGCGGGGATCGATGCGGTCATCCGGCTCCACGCGAACGGCGCGATGCAGTTGGAACGCACCCCGGCGCGGGCCATATCCAGCGCGATCGACTGCGACAGGCCGACTATGCCCAGCTTGGCGGCCGAATAATTGGCCTGCCCGATATTGCCGATCAGGCCCGACGTGGACGTGAAGTGGATAAAGCTACCCGATTGCTGCTCGCGAAAATACGGCGTGGCGGCCTTCGAGACGTTGAAGCTGCCGTTCAAGTGAACGTCGATCACCGCGCGCCAGTCCTCGTGGCTCATCTTGTGCCAGATGGTATCGCGCAGGATCCCGGCGTTGTTCACCACCGCATCGATCCGGCCAAAGCGCTGCACCGCATCCTCGATGATCGACGCCGCCCCGGCCGGATCGGCCACGCTGGCAAGGTTGGCATGGCCCCGGCCCCCGGCTGCCACGATATCATCCACCGTCTGCTGCGCCGGGCCGGCATCGCCGCCTTCGCCGCCGCCGCCCACGCCCGGATCGTTGACCACCACCGCCGCGCCGTGTTTGGCGCACAGCAGCGCGATTTCACGCCCGACCCCGCGGCCAGCCCCCGTAATCGCAACAACTTTGCCTTCGAGCATTTTGGGCATCCGAATCTCCATCTTTGCGACCATCTATGCAGCGCTGGGAGCCAAGGGAAAGCCTATTCAACATTTGGAATTGCTTTTCATCATGTTGAAAATTAGGTCCACCGCATGACCGGTCCCGTGCGCTCAGTTTCTCAGGCTTTTGCGATCTTGCGGCTGTTGTCGTCACACGCCGCAGGCCTGACGCTGTCGGCCATCGCGCGCGAACTTGCGCTCAGCCCGTCAAGCTGCCTCAACCTGCTGCGGACATTGGTGGCCGAAGGCATGGCCGAACGCGCCGGCGCCGAAAAACTCTATCGCGCCACCGCCGGCTGGGATCGGCTGGATTTTGCCCGGGGCGCGGTTGAACGGGTGATCGCGGCAGCCCGCCCCGGAATGAACGCCTTTGCCCAAGCCCACGAAGCCACCGTTGGGCTGTGGTACGCGGTATCGGATGATCGGCTTGAACTGATCGCCCTGGCCGAAAGCGGCGCGGCCACGCGGATCCACATGGTGGTAGGCCAGCGCCAGCCGATCGGTGGCGGCGCCACCGGCCGGGCGCTGGCCGCCAGCGAAGGGGTTCCGGTGGCCGAACTGCGCCGCCGCTATGATGAAGTGCGCTGGCAAAGCCCGCTGGACTTCGCCGACTATGCCCGGCAGGTCGATCGGGCCGGGGCAGCGGGCTATGCCAGCGACGATGGGTTTGGCCATGCCGGGGTATGCTCGCTGGGCTGCCGGCTTGGCGCAACGGGTCCGGCGCGGTTCTGCATTTCGGCGTCGATCTTTGCCAATTCGCGCGATGCAGCCGGACTGGTGCGGCTGGGCGAGGCATTAAGCGGACTGTCGGCAACCTTGGCCGGCAGCGCCTGAACGGATCAGCCCGCAGCGTGATGCTTACCGCTTGGCAGCAGGGGCAGCGGCCGCCGTGGTTGCGTCTCCCCCCGGCTGGGCGGCACTATCCGCCACCGGGGTCGCATCGACATCGCTGACCGCCTCTTCGGCCGGCATTTCGACGTTGCCAGCCTGCGCTTCTTCCTTGGCGCTTTCCGAACTGCCGCAGGCGGACAGCGCCAGTGCAGCAACAATCACGGCAAGAGGGGCAAGCTTGGTCATCGGTTTGGCCTTTTCGATTCGCGTTTCCGGTCAAGACGCTTGGCGCGCGGGCCTGAATGCAGGGCGCACAAGTTCGTGTTCGGGGCACTCTAACCAAGCGTTAAACCGCTGCCAACCCGTGGTAATCCACAGCCCTTCCGCTTCGCCCCAACAGGTGTTGCCCTGATATAAAGATTTCTTTATATGATGCGGAATGCGAATTGACCCCACCCTACGCGCCCTTGCCGATTCCACCCGCTTGCGGATCATGCGGCTGCTTGCCCACATGGAACTGGCCGTGGGCGAAATAGCGCTCGTTCTAGGGCAAAGCCAACCGCGCGTTTCACGCCACGTGCGGATCTTGTGCGATGCTGGCCTGGCCGAACGGCGCAAGGAAGGCAGCTGGGTGTTCCTGCGCAGTGCCATCGGCGAAAACCGGGCGCCGCCCCTGGGTGCTGCCGCCGCACGGCTGCTGGCGGTGGCCGAACGCGATGACGCCGCCTTTGCCGCACGCTGCGCCGAAGACCGCCGCCACCTTGCCGCGATCCGCGCCGCCCGCGAAGCCAGCGCGCAAGGGTACTTTGCCCGCCACGCCGCCGAATGGGACACGCTGCGCGGCCTGCACACGCCCGATGCCCCGGTTGAAACCGCCCTGGCCGCCGCGCTGGGCGAAACATCGCTGGGCGAACTGCTGGACGTTGGCACCGGCACCGGCCGGATGGCCGAACTGTTCGCGCCGCGCGCGGTCCGGGTGACAGCGTTCGACAAGAGCCCCGAAATGCTGCGCCTTGCCCGCACCCGGCTGCAAGACCTTCCCGCCGATCAGATCGAACTGGTGCAGGGCGATTTCACCCAGTTGCCATTTGCCGATGCGCGCTTTGATACGGTGCTGTTCCATCAGGTGCTGCACTATGCCCAGGCACCGGAAGACGTGCTGGCACAGGCCGCGCGCGTCACCCGCACTGGCGGGCGGATCGCCGTGGTTGATTTTGCCGCGCATGACCGCGAAGACTTGCGCACCCAGCACGCCCACGCGCGCCTTGGTTTTTCCGACGAACAGATGCTGGCCCTGCTCAGCGATGCGGGCTTCGAATCCGCCGCCCCGCTGGCGCTGCCGGGCAAGCCGCTGACCGTGAAGATCTGGACCGGCACCCGCACCGCGGCCCCCGCCGCCATCAACCCGGCCGCCCTTAACCCTGCCGCCAAGGCCACGCGCTGATGCCCCCCAGCTTTGATGCCCTGCGCGAAGCGCGCACCGCGCTCGACACCCCGCTGTTTGCCGGGCTGCCGGGCGACATCGCCGTTTCGTTTGAATTCTTCCCGCCCAAGACCGATGCCCTGATGGATCAGTTGTGGGACGTCGTCACAACCCTTGCCCCACTGGCGCCGCGCTTCGTTTCGGTAACGTATGGCGCGGGCGGATCGACCCGCGATCGCACCCACGGCACCGTGGCGCGGATCATTTCCGAAGCCCGCCTGCCAGCGGCCGCACACCTGACCTGCGTTGAAGCCAGCAAAGCCGAAATTCGCGAAGTGGCCGAAGGGTACTGGGAAGCGGGCGTGCGCCACGTGGTGGCGCTGCGCGGGGATATGGGCGCGCCCGGTGTGCCGTTCCAGCCGCATCCCGATGGCTATGCCAATGCCGCCGAACTGGTGGCGGGCCTGAAGGAAATCGCGCCGTTCGAAATATCGGTCGCGGCCTATCCCGAAACCCACCCCGATGCCGCCAGTGCCGCCGCCGATATCGACAACCTCAAGCGCAAGCTGGATGCAGGGGCATCGCGCGCGATTTCGCAGTTTTTCTTCGAACCGGAAACCTTCTTCCGGTTTCGCGACAAGCTGGCCGCCGCGGGCATTACCGCCCCGGTCATCCCCGGCATCCTGCCCGTGTCCAACGTGGCCCAGACCCGCAAGTTTGCCGCCGCCTGCGGCGCGCAGATCCCGGCGTGGATGGACGGGCTGTTCGAAGGGCTGGATACGCACCCGGCATCGCGCCAGCTGGTCGCCGCGACGATCTCGGCCGAATTCTGCCGCCGACTCTATGCGGGCGGCGTGCGCGATTTGCACTTCTACACCCTTAACCGCGCCGAACTGAGCTATGCGATCTGCCACCTGCTCGGACGGCGCCCACAGGAGGCCCGCTGATGTCGGCCCGCGAAACCCTGCTGCGCGAAGCGGCCAGCCGCATTCTGATTACCGATGGGGCGTTCGGCACCGAAATCCAGCGGTGGAAGCTGTCCGAAGCCGACTATGCCGGAACGCTTGGGCTGGCCAAGGATCAAAAGGGTAACAATGACATCCTGGCGCTGACCAAGCCGGAAGTCCCCGAATCAATCCACCGCGCCTATTTCGCAGCCGGGGCGGACATTGCCGAAACCAACACGTTTTCGGCCAACCGGATCAGCCAGGCCGATTACGCCGCCGAACATCTGGTGCGCGACATCAACCTCGCCTCGGCGCGGCTGGCGCGCAAAGTGGCCGATGAATTCATCGCGCAGGATGGCAAGCCGCGCTTCGTGGCCGGTGCGATCGGGCCAACCAACAAGACCCTGTCGCTGTCCCCCGATGTCAACGATCCCGGCTATCGCGAAATCGACTGGGATTTTCTGGTCGACGTCTATCACGAACAAGCCGCGCCGCTGGTCGACGGCGGGGCCGATTTCATCCTTGTCGAAACGGTTTTCGATACGCTCAACTGCAAGGCCGCGATCATGGCCGTCAAACGGCTTGAGCGCGAACTGGGCCGCGACGTGCCGCTGATGCTGTCGATGACCCTGACCGACCTGTCGGGCCGGAACCTGTCCGGCCATACGGTCGAAGCATTCTGGTATGCGGTGCGCCATGCAAAGCCGGTCACCGTGGGGCTGAACTGCTCGTTCGGCGCGGCGCAACTGCGCCCGCACGTGCGCGCGCTTTCGCAGATCGCCGATACGCTGATCATGGTCTATCCCAACGCCGGCCTGCCGAACGAGCTGGGTGAATATGACGAATTGCCCGAAACCACCGCCGCGATGCTGCGCGAATGGGCGCAGCATGGCCAGGTGAACGTGCTGGGCGGGTGCTGCGGATCCACCCCCGAACACATCGCCGCGATCGCGCAGGCCGCCGCCGATTTGCCACCCCGCGCCTTGCCCACCCCCCCGGTTGCCACCCGCCTTGCCGGGCTTGAACCCTTCGTCTTGGGGGCCTGAGCCGATGACCCAGCAAATCGCATCGTTCGTCAACGTGGGCGAACGCACCAACGTAACCGGCAGTGCCGCGTTCAAGAAACTGATCCTTGCCGGCGATTACGCCAAAGCGGTCGAAGTGGCGCGGCAGCAGGTTGAAAACGGCGCGCAAGTGATCGACGTGAACATGGACGAAGGCCTGCTCGACGCGGTCCACGCGATGACCACGTTCCTCAAGCTGATCGCCGCCGAACCCGATATCGCCCGCGTGCCGGTGATGATCGACAGTTCGAAATTCGACGTGATCGAAGCCGGCCTGAAATGCGTTTCGGGCAAGCCGATCGTCAATTCGATCAGCATGAAGGAAGGCGAAGCCGCCTTCCTGGCGCAAGCACGGCTATGCATGGATTACGGCGCGGCAGTGGTCGTCATGGCGTTCGACGAACAGGGGCAGGCCGATACCAAGGCGCGCAAGGTCGAAATCTGCGAACGCGCTTACAAGCTGTTGACCGGGATCGGGTTCCCGGCCGAGGACATCATCTTCGATCCCAACATCTTCGCCGTGGCCACCGGGATCGAAGAGCATGATCGCTATGGCCTCGACTTCATCGAAGCCGTGGCCGAAATCAAGGCGCGGCTCCCCCATGTGCATTGCAGCGGCGGGCTGTCCAACCTGTCGTTCAGCTTCCGCGGCAACGAACCCGTGCGCCGGGCAATGCACAGCGTGTTCCTGTACCACGCAATTCGCGCCGGGCTGGACATGGCGATCGTCAACGCTGGACAGATCGACATCTATGACACGATCGATCCGGTGCTGCGCGATGCTTGCGAAGACGTGATCCTGTGCCGTCCGGTTGCGGGCGATCAGACCGCCACCGAACGCCTGATCGCGCTGGCCGAAAGCTTCAAGGGGACCGATGTGGCCGCCGAAAAGGCGGCCGAGGAATGGCGCGGCTGGGATGTGGTGCGCCGCCTTGAACACGCGCTGGTCAAGGGTATCGACGCCCATATCGTGGACGACACCGAAGAGGCGCGGCTGCTCCACGCCCGCCCGATCGAAGTGATCGAAGGGCCGTTGATGGCCGGGATGAACACCGTTGGCGACTTGTTCGGAGCGGGCAAGATGTTCCTGCCGCAAGTGGTGAAATCGGCCCGCGTGATGAAGAAGGCCGTGGCGCACCTGATCCCGTTCATCGAAGCCGCCAAGGAAGCCGGCGCCCGCCCCAAGGGCAAGATCGTGATGGCCACCGTGAAAGGCGACGTTCACGATATCGGCAAGAACATCGTCGGGGTCGTGCTGCAGTGCAACGGCTACGAAGTGATCGATCTGGGCGTGATGGTGCCGTGGTCCAAGATCATCGAAACCGCGCAGGCCGAAGATGCCGACATTATCGGCCTGTCCGGCCTGATCACCCCCAGCCTTGATGAAATGGTAACGGCAGCCGAAGAAATGCAGCGCGCCGGGCTAACCATCCCGCTGCTGATCGGCGGGGCAACCACCAGCAAGGTCCACACCGCGCTACGGATCGATCCGGCCTATGATGGCCCGGTGATCCACGTGCTGGATGCCAGCCGCGCGGTGGGTGTGGCCAGCCAGCTGCTGTCCGATACCCAGCGCGACCCCTTCGTTGCCGCCACGGCTGCCGAATACCAGCACATCCGCGATCTCCGCGCCGGCAAGGAAGCCTCGATCCTGCTCAGCCTGACCGATGCCCGCGCCAACAGCTTCAAGCCCGACCTGTCGGAAAAAGCGCCGCCGCCCGAACAACCGGGGCTGCATGTCTTCGCCGACTGGGATCTGGCCGACCTGGTCGAATGCTTCGATTGGACCCCGTTCTTCCGCGCCTGGGAGCTGGCCGGAACGTTTCCGGCGATCCTGGCCGATGAGGTGGTGGGGGAAAGCGCGCAGGCACTGTTCAAGGATGCCAAGGCGATGCTGGACCGGATCGTCAGCGAAAAATGGCTGACCGCGCGGGCCGTCGTCGGCTTCTGGCCCTGCGCGCGCGAAGATGATGACGTGATGCTCTATCTCGATGGCGGCGATCGGCTGGTGCGCCTGCCGTTCTTGCGCCAGCAGATCCGCAAGAGCCGCGACCGGGCAAACTATTGCCTGGCCGATTTCATCGATCCGGATGGCGATTGGATCGGCGGCTTTGCGGTGGGCATCCACGGGATCGAACCGCACCTCGAACGCTTCCGCGCCGGCCACGACGATTACAACGACATCCTGCTGAAAGCCTTGGCCGACCGGTTTGCCGAAGCTTTGGCTGAACGCCTGCACCAGCACGTGCGCACCACGCTGTGGGGCTATGCCCCCGGCGAACAGCTGACCAACGATGCCCTGATCCGCGAACAATATCGCGGCATCCGCCCGGCGCCGGGCTATCCCGCCTGTCCCGATCACAGCCTCAAGCCGGTGCTGTTCGAACTGCTGAACGCCACCGAAACCGCCGGGATCGTGTTGACCGAAAGCCAGGCGATGCTGCCCACGGCCGCGGTATCGGGCTTTTACTTTGCGCACCCGCAAAGCGAATACTTCGGCGTGGCGCGGATCGGGCGGGACCAGCTGGAAGACTATGCGGCGCGGCGCGGCCTGGACCTGCCCGCGGCGGAACGCTGGCTCAGGCCCAACCTCGATTGATCGGCCCGGCGGAGCGGCGGCGGGATCATGCTTGCACGATTGCCCAGGTGCCATCCGCAAATGCGCTGGTGCGGGGTTTAAGATCGGCTTCGGACAACCATGGCAGCCTGTCCTGATGGCCCCAACCGGGACCGCGAACAGGAGAGCAACAGCCATGGGTTTCGATATGCACAGCGCATTTGAACGGCGCGAAGAGTGGCGGGCCGCGCGGCTCGGTGAAATCGAGTTCGAGGAAATGGCGCGCGCGCTGAAGGCATTGGCCCACGAACAGGGCATTGACGCCCGCCCGATCATCGACAGTCTGGCCGGCAAGGGACTTGGCCCGGCGCTGGGCCTGCTGGCGCAAGTTGCAAACACCGATGTCGAAGCCGGTTACTATCGCTGCCGGGCACAGGCCAAGCGCGATTGAAACGGGCCGCGATGCATTCGCCCTGCACCGCCTGACGTTTCAACCCCCGGTTCACACCGCTGCGGAACCGGCTGTGGAGAGATCGTACCACTAGGCCCTTGCGCGGACCGCCCGGCCCGCTAGGCGGGTGGGGTGACAACCACCCCGCTTCTCGACACGCTTCACGCCACGTTTGGCTTCACCGCCTTTCGCGGCGTGCAGGACCATGTGGTGGATCGCGTGCTGGGCGCGCAATCGACGCTGGCCGTCATGCCCACCGGGGCGGGCAAATCGCTAACCTACCAGCTGCCCGCCGTGATGATGCCGGGCACCTGCGTGGTTATTTCACCGCTGATCGCGCTGATGCACGATCAACTGCGCTCGGCCCAGGCCAACGGCATCCGGGCCGCCAGCCTGACCAGTGTGGACCTCGATCGGGGTGCCACGATCGAGCGCCTGCTCGATGGCGCGCTCGATCTGCTGTATGTGGCCCCGGAACGCGCCAGCCAGCCGCATTTTCGCGAACTGCTCAGCCGTGCCCAGATCAGCCTGTTCGCAATCGACGAGGCGCACTGCGTATCCGAATGGGGCCACGATTTCCGCCCCGATTACCGCCTGCTGCGACCACTGATGGATGCCTTTCCGGATGTCCCGCGGCTCGCCCTGACGGCAACGGCCGATGCCCACACCCGCGCCGACATTCTGGCACAACTGGGCATCCCCGACGATGGCCTGATCGTGGCCGGGTTCGATCGGCCGAACATTCGCTATGCGATCCGCCACCGCGATAATCCGGTGCGCCAGCTGACCCAGCTGATGATTGAGCAA
>JBJOPJ010000002.1:0-43018 GCA_046050825.1 Pseudomonadota bacterium | reverse complement strand
CAGTTGAAGGAGAGGGGCCTGTGACCCAGCCCGCCAAGCCGATCCAGAACATCCACGAATACCTCGCCGAGCTTGAGGATATTCCCGGCACCCGCGTCTACACCGCCGCGCGCGCCCGCAAGGGGTATCACATCAACCAGTTCGCGATGAGCCTGATGACCGACGAAAACCGGCAGCGGTTCAAAGCCGATGAAAAGGCTTATCTGGATGAATGGCCGATCAGTGACGAAGCCAAGGCCGCGCTGCTGAAGCGCGATTACAACACTCTGCTGGATCTGGGCGGCAACGTTTATTTCCTGGCCAAGCTGTTCAGCACCGATGGCCTCAGCTTCGCCGAAGCGGTCAGCACGATGACCGACATGACCTTCCCGCAATACCGGGACATGATGCTGGCCGGCGGCCGTTCGCCCGAAGGCAATCGCTCGATCAAAGGAGGCTACTAACATGGCCCGTATTACTGCCGGTGTCGGCTCCAGCCACGTGCCCCTGCTGGGCGTTGCCGTGGATCAGGGCAAGGACCGCGATGACTACTTCGGCCCGATTTTCGCCGGGTACGATTGGACCCGCCAATGGGAAAAGGAAACCAAGCCCGATGTGATCGTGCTGGTCTATAACGACCACGCATCAGCCTTCGACATGAAGATCGTGCCGACGTTCGCGATCGGCTGCGGCGAAAGCTACAAGAGCGCCGACGAAGGCTGGGGGCCGCGCCCCGTGCCGGTGGTCGAAGGGCATCCCGATCTGGCCTGGCACATCGCGCAAAGCCTGATCCTCGACGAATTCGACATGACCATCATCAACGAGATGGACGTTGACCACGGCCTGACCGTGCCGCTGTCGATGATGTTCGACAAGCCGGCCAAGTGGCCGGTCAAGGTCGTGCCGCTGGCGGTTAACGTCGTGACCTATCCGGTCCCCTCGGGCAACCGCTGCTGGGCGCTGGGCGAAGCGATCAAGCGCGCGGTCGAAAGCTTCCCCGAAGATCTCAACGTGCAGATCTGGGGCACCGGCGGGATGAGCCACCAGCTTCAGGGCCCGCGCGCCGGGCTGCTGAACCGCGAATGGGACAACAAGTTCCTCGATGCGCTTGAAGCCGACAACGATGACGTACGCTGGATTCCGCATATCGAATACTTGCGCGAAACCGGCAGCGAAGGCATCGAAATGGTGATGTGGCTGATCATGCGCGGCGCGCTGGGCAAGAAGGTCCGCCGCCTGCACCGTCACTACCACATCCCCTGCAGCAACACGGCCATTGGCCACATCGTGCTGGAGCCGGCGGAATGAGCGCGCCGATCCGTATCGCCCTGGCCGGGGCCGGCGCCTTTGGCGAAAAGCACCTCGATGGATTGAAGCTGATCCCAGGGGTGGAGATCACCTCGATCATCAGCCGGACCGGCGAACAGGCCGCCGCGGTGGCCGCAAAGTATGGCGCGAAGCACAGCTCGACCGAACTGGAAGATGCCCTGGCGCGCGACGACGTTGACGCCGTGATCCTGTGCACCCCCACCCAGATGCACGCCGAACAGGCCATCGCTTGCATGAACGCGGGCAAGCACGTGCAAGTGGAAATTCCCTTGGCGGATAGCTGGGCCGATGCCGAAGCCGTGGTTGCCAAGCAGCAGGAAACCGGGCTGGTCTGCATGGTGGGCCACACCCGCCGCTTCAACCCGTCGCACCAGTACGTGCATAACAAGATCGTGGCCGGCGAACTGAACCTCCAGCAGATGGACGTGCAGACCTATTTCTTCCGCCGCAAGAACATCAACGCCAAGGGCGAACCGCGCAGCTGGACCGACCACCTGCTGTGGCACCACGCCGCCCACACGGTCGATCTGTTTGCCTATCAGGCCGGCAAGATCGTGGCGGCGAACGCGATCGAAGGACCGATCCACCCCGAACTGGGGATCGCGATGGACATGTCGATCCAGCTGAAAAGCGAAACCGGCGCGATCTGCACGCTCTCGCTCTCGTTCAACAACGATGGGCCGCTGGGCACGTTCTTCCGCTACATCGGCGATAACGGCACTTATATTGCCCGCTACGACGATCTGGTGAACGGCAAGGAAGAGCCGATCGACGTGTCGAAAGTCGATGTCAGCATGAACGGGATCGAACTGCAGGACCGCGAATTCATCGCCGCGATCCGCGACGGCCGCGAACCCAATTCGTCTGTCGCCAAAGTGCTCGATTGCTATAGGGTGCTGGGCGAACTCGAACGGCAGCTCGAAGCAGCGCGCTAAGGCAGAAAGCAAGACCATGGTTGGACGGCGGCAGATCAACGGGCGGGACGTAAATCCCGTGGGCCTCGGGTGCATGTCGCTCTCGTGGGCCTATGGCACGCCGCCGTCCGAGGATTACGCCGTCCAGCTGCTGAACCGCGCGCTCGATCTGGGTTATGACCACCTCGATACCGCCAACATCTATGGTCTGGGCCATAATGAAACCCTGCTGGGCAAGGCGCTGAAGGGCCGCCGCAAGGAATTTTTCCTCGCCACCAAGATGGGGATCATCGTCGATGGCCCGAACCGCGGCGTGGATTGCAAACCCGCCACGATCACGGCCTGCGTCGAACAATCGCTGGAACGGCTGCAAACCGATCACATCGACCTATATTATATGCACCGCCGCGACTTTGCGACGCCGATCGAGGAATCGATGCAGGCGATGGCGCAGTTGGTCCAGGCCGGCAAGATCGGCGCGGTGGGCCTTTCGGAAATGAGCGCCGATACGCTGCGCCGCGCCCACGCGGTGCATCCGGTGGCGGCCGTGCAGACCGAATATTCGCTGTGGACCCGCAACCCGGAAATCGCGGTGCTGGAAGCCTGCCGCGAACTGGGCGTGACCTTTGTGGCGTTTTCGCCGGTCGGGCGCGGCGTGCTGGCCAATGGCGTGCGCGATATGGCGGCGCTGCCGGAAAAGGATCTGCGCCACACCATGCCGCGCTTCAACGCGGACAATTGGCCGCGCAACCTTGCCCTGATCGATGCCTTCAACGCCATTGCCGCGCGCGCAGGCGTAACCTCGGCGCAGCTCAGCCTAGCTTGGGTCCATTCGCGCGGGGACCATATCGTCACGATCCCTGGCACTGCCTCGATCCCGCATCTGGAAGAAAACATCGCGCGCTGGGAATGGGACTTGCCCGCCAGCGTTGCCGCCGAACTGGATGCGCTGATCAACCAGCAAACCGTCAGCGGCGGCCGGTATGGCCCGATGATCCAGAAAACGATCGATACCGAAGAATTCGCCTGAGGCGAAAAGGCAACAATCCTCCTGTTTCCATCGTGCGAACTGATTTTCACCCTTTTGAAATTTTCACATGGGTGATAAACCAGTTTGCAAGGCATACAAATGTGCCGTTCATGGAAGGGAGGATCTAATCCGTGATCAAGCTTCGTCAACTTACAGCGATCAGCGCAACCGCGCTGACCATGGCTATGATTTCAACGCCGGTACTGGCGCAGGAATCGAACACTGCTGACACCGGAAACGCTGAAATCGTGGTGACTGCACAGTTCCGCGAACAGAAGCTGCAGGATACGCCGCTGGCGATCACCGCGGTCAATTCAGCTCTGCTGGAATCGCGCGGCCAGACCGATATTTCGCAGGTTGCGGCGCAGGCCCCGAACGTGGTGCTGCTGCCGCAGCAGCAGTCGAACGGCATCGGCCTGATCGCGTTCATTCGCGGCATCGGCCAGACCGACTTCAACTACGCCCTTGAACCCGGCGTCGGCGTCTATGTCGATGACGTGTACATCCCCACCCTGTCCAGCTCGCTGCTCGACCTGATGGACCTTGACCGCATCGAAGTGCTGCGCGGCCCGCAGGGCACGCTGGCCGGCAAGAACTCGATCGGCGGCGCCATCAAGCTGTTCTCGCAGAAGCCGGACGGTTCGGGCCGCGGTTCGCTGCAGGCCACTTATGGTTCGTTTAACCGCGTCGACGTGCGCGGCATGGCCGACTTCAAGATCACCGACAACCTGTTCGCCCGCGTTTCCGGCGCGACCAAGAACTCGGACGGCTATGTCACCCTGCTTGACTATGGCACCACCCACCCGACTTCGAACGTGGTCCCCAACAACCCGGGCACCGGCGGCAAGGTCGGCACTCTGGGCGGCAAGTCGTTCGCGGCCGGCAAGGTTGCGCTGCGCTGGGAACCGACCGATGCGATCGAAGTGAACGTTTCGGGCGATTACACCCGCGAACGCAACGATGCCGGCGCACAAGTCGTGCTGTATGGCAACAAGGCCGGGACTGCCGTGGGCGGCAACCCGTGGCTGGCCGGCAAGAACGGCCAGGCCGTGCCGAACAACTGCGCCTTCGTGCCCGTCACGACGAGCTATGGCACCAGCTGCGACACCACCCCGGCTGGCTATGATGCCCGCTTCATCAGCTATGCGAACTTCGCGGACAATGCTGCGCCGACTTCGCAGGCTCCGTTCAAGCCGTTCCATTCCTTCAACCAGCAGTCGTTCAACGGCTGGGGCCTGATGGGCAACGTCAGCGCCAAGCTGAGCGATGACCTGAAGCTCACCTGGATCTCGTCCTATCGCAAGTACTTCTCGCAGTGGGGTGAAGATCAGGATGGCACCCCGGTGCCGGTTTCGACCCTGATCCAGACCCTGCGCCACCACGCGTGGAGCCAGGAACTGCGCCTCAACGGTTCGCTGGGCGGCAGCCTGTTCGATTACACGCTGGGCGGGTTCTACTTCAAGCAGAGCGGCACGCTCAACGCGCGGGTTGACCTGAACTATGCCGGGATCGACTTCATCCACGGCCCCGACCAGACCCCGTCGACCTCGAAGGCGCTGTTCTTCAACGGCTCGCTCCACCCGACCGACGCGTGGACGATCAACGCCGGCATCCGCCACACCTGGGACCAGAAGGACTATACCTACCTGCGTTCGAACCCGGATGGTTCGGTGCCGTCGGGTCCGTGCCAGTTCTTCATCAACGGCACCGGCGGCGCGCCGACCGGTCCGGGCAACGCACCGAACTGCCTGCTGGTGGGCCTGTACAACGTTCAGGGCCACTACAAGGGCCAGCGGACCGACTGGCGCATCGAAACCGACTATCGGTTCAGCCAGGAATTCTTCGTCTACGCTTCGGCTTCGACCGGCTACAAGGGCGGCGGCGTAAACCCGCGTCCGTTCTTCGGTCCTTCGGCAGGCGATTGCTCGGTGCTGCCGAACGGCGCGCCGTGCAACCAGATCACCTCGTTCACGCCGGAAACGCTGACCACCTACGAAGTGGGCTTCAAGTCGGACTTGCTCGATCGCCATCTGCGTATCAACGGTGCCGCGTTCTACAACAAGTATAGCGACATCATCCTGACGCTGACCAACTGCCACGGCTTCTCGCCGTGCCTGATGCCGGCGAACGTGGGCAAGGCCGACGTGAAGGGCTTCGAACTGGAAATGACCGCCAAGCCGGCTGACGGCCTGACGATCGACGGTTCGCTGTCGTACATCGACTTCCAGTACAAGAACACCGGCACGTCCGGCGTTCCGCTGACCAACGTCACGCCCTACACCCCGAAGTGGACTTACAGCTTTGGCGTTCAGAAGGACTTCGACGTGGGTTCGGGCACCGTCAGCACCCGCTTCGACGGTTCGTATCGTTCGAAGGTTTATACCGAAGCTTTCAACGGGCCGACCAACCAGGTCGACAACCTGTTCCTGGGCAACGCCCGGGTCAGCTACACCACCGCCGACAAGGACTGGATGGTGTCGCTCGAAGTGAAGAACGTATTCGACAAGTACTATTACGCTTCGGTTGAAGACACCAAGATCGCTTGGGGTTCGATCACGGCCTCGCCGGGCCTGCCCCGCACCTGGTCGGTGTCGGTGAAGCGCAGCTTCTAATTCGATTTAACCTAACACCCTCCCTGGGGCCGCTGTTGCAAAACGGCGGCCCCTTTTTTGTGCGCGCCCCCTTGCATGAAGCGCCGTGGACGCTACAAAAACCGTAACAATAGTTAGGATGTGCGACATGGGCGAATTTCCGCAGACCCCCTACTTCGTGGGGCTGAATGAACCGGTGGGCCGCGAAGTGGCGTTCACCGGGCTGGACGTGCAAGGCACGATCCCCGCTGCGGTGCGCGGCAGCTTCTACCGCGCGGTGCCCGATCCGGCTTTCCCGCCCAAGTTCGCCAACGATCACACCCTGTCGGGCGACGGGATGGTCAGCCGCCTGTCGTTCAACGCCGATGGCAGCGTCGATTTTGCGATGAAGTTCGTCGAAACCGCGCGCCACAAGGCCGAAAAGGAAGTGGGCCACGCCCGGTTCGGCAAATATCGCAACGTGTTTACCGATGATGCCGATATGGCCGGCGTCGATCGCACCGTGGCCAATACCACCCCGGTCTGGCACGCGGGCAAGCTGCTGATGGCCAAGGAAGATGGCCGCCCCTATCGCATCAATCCCAAAACGCTGGAAACGCTGGGCAGCCATGATTTTGGCGGCGCGCTGAAATCCGAAACGATGACCGCGCACGTGCGGATCGATGCCGAAACCGGCGAACTGTTCTTCTATGGCTATGAAGCCGATGGCCCGGCCAGCACCAAAGTGGCCTATTGCGTGGTTGGCGCGGATGGCGAGCTGAAATCAGAACAATGGTTCGATGCACCCTATTGCGCGATGATGCACGATTTCACGATCAGCAAGAATTACGCGCTGTTCCCGATCTATCCCACCACCAGCGATCTTGATCGGCTGAAGGCCGGCGGCGAACACTGGCACCACCAGCCCGAACTGGACAGCTGGCTGGGGGTGATGCCGCGCCATGGCGACGTATCCGAAATCAAGTGGTTCAAAGGCCCCAAGGGCGTGTTCTGCTATCACATGATGAATGCGTGGGAAGATGACGCCGGGCTGCTGCACTTCGACCAGTGCCTGTCGAACACCAATGCCTTTGCCTTTATCCGCGAACCTTCGGGGATCACCCTGCAGCCATGGGAAATCCAGGGCGGGCTGACCCGCTGGACGGTTGACCCCAAGGGGCCGGCCGGCGATGTCAACGAAACGGTGATCGGCCCGCCGGGCGATTTCCCCGTCATTCCCGCCAAACAGCAGGGGCTGCCCTATTCAACCGGCTTCATGCTGACGATGAACCCCGAACGCCAGGGCCCGCCCGTGTTCGGCGGCCCGGTGGGCGCGATGTTCGATATGCTGGTGCGGCTGGATGGGATGGATGATCACGCCCCCCAGATCACCCAGGCGCTGCCGATGGACTTGGGCTGGTGCTATAACGAACCGGTTCACGTGCCCTCGCCCGACCATGAAGGCTGGCTGATCACCTGCGTTGATCACCAGATCGGCGAAAACAGCTTCGAACACTTCGCTTGGGTGCTGGAAGCGGGCGCCATCGCCAAGGGGCCGGTTGCCAGCGTGCGCATCCCCACCCGCCTGCGTCCGCAGGTCCACGGTTGGTGGGTGCCGCAAGCCCAGCTTGACGCGGCGGGCTGATCGCACATGGGCAAAATCGTCATCACCGGTGCATCGGGCCAATATGGGCGGCTGGCCACCCATGGCCTTATCGAACGCGGCCGCGCCGCCGATCTGATCCTGATGAGCCGCACCCCGGCCAAGCTGGCCGATCTGGCCGCGCTGGGCTGCGAAGTGCGCTATGGCGATTACGACCAACCCGAAACGATGGTGGCGGCAATGTCCGGGGCCGAGCGGCTGCTGCTGATTTCCGGCACCCGCGTGGGCGCACGGGTGGCGCAGCATCAGGCCGCGGTCGATGCGGCGGCGAAAGCGGGCGTGGGCCACGTGGTCTACACCAGCTTCATCGGCATCGACGATCCGGCCAACCCCGCCGAAGTGCGCCACGACCACAGCGAAACCGAACGCCTGATCCGCGCCTCGGGCTTGGCCTTCACGTTCCTGCGCGATGCCCACTATGCCGATGCGATGATCGTGATGGCCGGCCCCGGCGTAATGGCCAGCCGCCAGTGGGTCAGCAATTCGGGGCTGGGCCGCGAAGCCATGGTCTGGCGCGATGATTGCGCGGCTTGCGCGGTGGCGGTGCTGGACGGCGCCGGCCACGAAAACCAGACTTACGACATCACCGGCCCCGAGTTGCAGGACTTTGCCGAAGTAACCGCGCTGATGGCGGACATCACCGGCGTGCCATTGGCATACGTGCCGGTGGATGATGATGCACAATACGCGATCTTCGATGCCATGGGCATCCCGCGCCGCCCGGTGGACGATCAATACGTTTCGGGCATCCCGTGGAACAGCGATGACATGGTGACTTTCGGGCAGGCGATCCGCGAGGGCTTTCTGGCGATCTGTTCGGGCGATGTGGAACGCCTGCTGGGCCGCCCGCCGCGCTCAGTGCGCCAGTTGATCGAAGAAAACGCCGCCATGCTGCGCGCGGCGGCTCAGGCTTAGCTGCGCCACAGGTTTAGCTGCGCCACAGCGCATCCAGCGCGGGTTTCAGGTGGTCGCGGTGCTCGGCGGGAACCTTGTTCACCAGCCAGCCTTCGAACGCGGCGATCACCCCGCGCGCCTCGGCCAGCTTGGCCTGCCCGGCCGGGGTCAGTTCCAGCGAGTGGGATTTGCCATCCAGCGGGCGGCGGGCGATCAGCCCGGCATCTTCCAGCCGCGCCACCAGCGGCACCATGTTGGCACGCTGAATATCCAGCATCCGGCCCAACTGGCTGGCCGTGGCACGTGGGTTCGCGGCAATCACCAGCAATGCCGATACATCTGCGATCCGCAGGCCCAGCGGCTCGATCCGGGCGGCGAATTCGCCCATCATCGCCGCAGCCGCACGGCGCAGCGCATAACCGGGCAATTCAAGCAGCGGATCGTTCATGCTGCTGCCCTAGCAATAGCTATTGCTCATAGCAATCCGCTTTGTTATGACTCATAACAACCACGGATAGATCGGCCTGATAAACGGCGGTCGCGATACGGAGAGCCGAGCATGGAATTCACCCGCCTCAATCCCCTGACCGGCGAAGTCGCATCGAGCGCCGCCGCGATGAAAGCTGCCGACATCCCGGCGATCGCAGCCAAGGCCGCCGCCGCGTTTCCGGCGTGGTCCGCGCAAGGGCCGAACGCTCGCCGCGCCGTGCTGATGAAGGCGGCCACCGCGCTGGAAGCCAAGAAGGATGATTTCGTGGCCGCGATGATGGCAGAAACCGGATCGACCGCGGGCTGGGCCATGTTCAACCTTGGCCTTGCCGCCGGCATGGTGCGCGAAGCTGCCGCCATCACCACCCAGATCACCGGCGAAGTGATCCCGTCGGACAAGCCGGGCTGCCTCGCCATGGCGCTGAAGGAACCGGTGGGCGTGATCGTGGGGATCGCCCCGTGGAACGCGCCGATCATCCTGGGCGTGCGCGCCATCGCGGTGCCGCTGGCCTGCGGCAACAGCGTGATCCTGAAAGCCAGCGAAACCTGCCCGCGCACTCATGCGCTGATCATCGAAGCCTTTGCCGAAGCCGGCTTCCCCGAAGGCGTGGTCAACGTGGTTACCAATGCCCCCGCCGATGCCGGCGAAGTGGTGGGCGCACTGATCGATGCTCCGCAAGTAAAGCGCATCAACTTTACCGGCAGCACCAACGTCGGCCGGATCATCGCCACGCGCGCCGCGCAGCAGCTCAAGCCCTGCCTGCTTGAACTGGGCGGCAAGGCCCCCTTGATCGTGCTGGAAGACGCCGACCTTGACGAAGCGGTCAAGGCCGCCGCGTTTGGCGCGTTCATGAACCAGGGCCAGATCTGCATGAGCACCGAGCGGATCATTGTGGTCGAAGCCGTGGCCGATGAATTCGCCAAGCGCTTCGCCGCCAAGGCGGCCAGCATGGCCACCGGCGATCCGCGCGAAGGCACCACCCCGCTGGGCGCCGTGATCGACCAGAAGACGGTGTCCCACGTCAACGCGCTGATCGACGATGCCGCCGCCAAGGGCGCGCGCATCATCGCCGGGGGCAAGGGCGAAAGCGTGCTGATGCCCGCAACCGTGGTCGATGGCGTGACCGCGGCGATGAACCTTTACCGCGACGAAAGCTTTGGCCCCGTGGTTGCCATGATCCGCGCCCGCGACGCCGAACACGCGGTGGAACTGGCCAACGATACGCAATATGGCCTGTCGGCGGCGGTCTTCACCAAGGACATCGCCAAGGGCCTGACCATCGCCAAGCGCATCCAATCGGGCATTTGCCACATCAACGGCCCGACCGTGCACGATGAAGCCCAGATGCCCTTCGGCGGCGTCGGCGCATCGGGCTATGGCCGCTTCGGCGGCAAGCAGGGCATCGACAGCTTCACCGAAACCCGTTGGATCACGGTTGAAACCCAGCCCGGGCACTTCCCGATCTGACTTGACCTTACCCAATCCCGAATTTGCAATCTGACAAAGGAATAGCACCATGGCCGCAGACCGCGCCGAAGAAGATACCGTTGCCTTCACCGTCGAAAACGACATCGCGTGGGTAAAGTTCAACCGCCCCGAAAAGCGCAACTGCATGAGCCCCAAGCTCAACCGGCAGATGAAGAAGGTGCTGGAAGAACTGGAATTTCGCGATGACGTGAAAGTTCTGGTGCTGACCGGCGAAGGCGATGCCTGGACCGCCGGGATGGACCTCAAGGAATACTTCCGCGAAACCGAAGCGCAGGGCCTGTGGGCGATCCGCAAGTCGCAGCGGGAATCGTACGGCTGGTTCGAACGCCTGCGCTGGTACGAAAAGCCGACCATCGCGATGATCAACGGCTGGTGCTTTGGCGGCGGCTATGGCCCGCTGTTCGGTTGCGACATCGCGATTGCCAGCGAAGACGCCCAGTTCGGCCTTTCCGAAATCAACTGGGGCATCCTGCCCGGCGGCGGCGCTTCGAAGGTTGCGCAAGAACTGATGCCGTTCCGCAAGGCGATGTACCACGCCATGATGGGCGAAAACCTGACCGGCAAGCAGGCTGAAGAACAGGGTCTGGTCACCGAAGCCGTTCCGGCCGAACGCCTGAAGGACCGCGTCCTCGAAATCGCCAACGCGCTGAAGAAGAAGGACACCAATGCGCTGCGTGCCACCAAGTGGACGATGCGCCGCATGGTCGACATGACGTATGACAACGGCCTGGAATACCAGATCCGCGCGCAGGAATCGCTGCACAGCTTCGGCGGTGCGGCCGCCCGCAAGGAAGCCACCCGCCAGTTCCTGGATGAAAAGAGCTTCAAGCCCGGCCTCGGCACGTTTGACGCTTCCAAGGTGAAGTAACTGGCACGAACCGACGATTGTAGGCAGGATAGCGTCATGACCCAACGGATCGCGCAGATCGCCTATGTCGCCAACGACGGCGCCCGGCCCTTCTACTATGCCAACGCGCATGAGAAGGACCGGGTGCCGGTCGAATTGCACCCCACGGCGGTGCATGATGCCCGCGCGATCGATGCTCGGATCGATCGCGAAGGGTTCCAGCTGGTGCGGCACCACTCCGCCGTGACCGACTGGACCGACCGCGAAGCGCTGGCCGCGGTCCACCGCGCCGAAGTGGAAGCCCTGATCAAGGGCCTGACCGGGGCCGACGAAGTGCAGGTCAATGCCCCGGGCATCCTGCGCTATTCCGAAAAGAGCGGCAAAGCCGGCAGCAGCGACAATTCGCACCCAGCGCGCTTTGCCCATATCGACATCAACGACGCCACCGCCGCCCAGTTCGCGCAGCGCGGCGCCGAAGGGCGCAAGTTCACCCGCTGCGCCGCCTACAATTTGTGGCGCGCGCTCTCACCGGCGCCGCAGGACATCCCGCTGGCGTTCTGCGATGCCCGCAGCTTTGCCCCGCAAGACCTGATCGTGGCCGACGCGATTTTCGATCCGCCCGGCGGGGCGCCCGAATGGAGCTTTGAAAGCTGGGTCGTGGCCCATGCCCCGCAGCACCGGTGGTACTTCTACCCCGACATGGCGATCGATGAAGCCGTGTTGTTCAAAACCAACGACAGCGATCCCGCGCGCGCGCACTGCGTGCCCCACGTCGCATTCGACGATCCGCTGGCCCCGGCAAATGCCACGCCCCGGATCAGCATCGAAATGCGCGCCACCGCTTACTGGTGGGCATGACGCGTTAAAAATGACGCGTTAAAGCTGGGCGTACAGCGCCAGCATCCGCGCCCATGCCCGATCCGCTTCGGCCTGATCGTAAACTGGGGCATCCAGCGTACACCAGCCGTGGTCGGCGGCGTAAACCTCGATCTCGGCAGGCCGGCCGGCGGCCTTGGCGGCTTCGCGCAGCGCGTCCTTGTCGCCCGGCGCGCGTTCATCATCGTTGCGCGCAATCGCGAACAGGAAGCTGGCCTTGGTTTCCCCCAGCAAGCGGTGCGGACTATCGGGCGCAGTGGTGACCAGCGCCGCGCCGTGAAACGATGCCGCCGCGCGGACGCGGCCCGGCACGGCGGCCGCGGTGCGCACCGTATAGGGGCCGCCCATGCAATAGCCATTGGTGCCGATCCCGCGCGCGGTATCAACCGCGCCCTGCCGATCCAGCCAGGCCACGAACGCCGCGGCATCGCGCATGGTTCCCGCCGGACTGATCGCGGCGATCATCGGCCCCAGCTTGGCCTGCCCCGCGGGGGTGCGCCATTCGGCAATAGAATTGAGGATCGGGGCCGGGCTGGAGCGATAATAGTGGTTCACCACCAGCACCGCATAGCCGGCGCCCGCCAGCCGGCGGCCCATTTCCTTGTAGGCATCGCGCAGCCCCGCAATGTCGGGCCACAGGATGATCCCGGGATGACGGCCCTTGGCGGGATGGACGAAGAACGCATCGGCGGTGCCGTCCGCCGTTTTCACGCTGACCATCTGCTCGGCCAAGGCAACTGTGCCACTCGCCTGGCTTTCGCCGCCGGTGCAGGCCGCCAGCACCCCAGCCGCGCCGATCGCGGCAAATTCGCGGCGGCTTAGCCCCTCGGCCTTCAGCGCGGCGTCTTCCTGATCAGCGGTGAATTCGTCGCACATGCTGGCTCTCCCTTTGGCGCGGAAAGATTAGGCGGATGAACGCCGGAGTCCAGATGGGCCGGGTCCAAATCAGCCCAGCTCAGTCCAGATCAACCTAGGTCAGGTCGTTGATCGAGATGCTTTTGCCCGCCAGCGCGGCCTGGTTTGCCTCGCGCCGCATACGCTCCACCTCAAGCCGTTCGGGCGGGGCTTGCTCGTCAGGCAGGGCGGCCAGGCTTTCCTCGTAGATCGCCTTGAAATCGTCCGCGAATTCGGGGTGGGTGAAGACCAGCCCTTGCCCGGCGCTCATCCCTGCCACGATCTTGGTTCCGGCTTCGTGCGGGTCCATCCCCGCCTGAAACGCCGTGCCGAACTGTTCCAGCTCGGCCTTGTTCACATCGCCAAACCCGCTGCCGGCAAATTCGGCCGGGCGGCGGAACGCGGAATCCCACGCATTGGTGCGGATCAGCGCCGGGCACACCAGCGTGCAGCCGATCCCGTGCGGCACCAGGTTGTAACGCAAGGACTCGGTCAACCCGCGCACCGCAAACTTGCTGGCGGTGTAAATGCCCGCCTGTGGTCCGGACAGATACGCGGCCATGCTGGCGATATTGGTCACGTGGCGGCGGCCGCTGGCCTGTTTCAGCTTGGGCAGGAAGGCCACGATCCCGTTCACCACCCCGCCAAAATTCACCCCCATGATCCAGTCGAAATCGGCATGGCTGGCCTCGGCGGTATCGCCGAACACGCTGACGCCGGCATTGTTGCACAGCACGTGGACTTCCCCGAAATGCGCTTCAACTGCATCGGCGGCGGCGGCCCAGCCTTCGCGGTCCAGCACGTCAAGCTTCACCCACAGCGGTTCTTCGCGGCCGTTTTGGGCGAACCACTGCGCCGCCTGCGCGCGGTAATCCTCGTTGCGATAGGATAGCGCCAGGCGCATTCCGGCATCGCTGAACGCCTGCGCGATGCCCAAACCCAGCCCGGAAACCCCGCCGGTAACAAAGGCCACGCGGCCCTGCCATTCGCTCATGCCAATTTTCCCTCTCGCCAAAACGCTCACAATTGTTAGTGTTGCATACAATTAATTCGGGAGAGTCGAAATGGCTGATTTGGACACGCGCCTCAACGCGCTGGAAAACCGCGTCAACGAACTGGAAGATCAAGCCGCGATCCGCCGCCTGCAAATGGCCTATGGCTATTACATCGACTATAACCGCCCCGAAGAAGTGGCCGGCCTGTTTTCGGAAGACGGCGCGGTGGTGTTCCTGTCGGGCGAATATCGCGGCCACGCCGGGGTGATCCGCCTCTATGGCACATGGTTCCAGAACCTGTTCACCGGCGGCCGGCGCGGCCCGGTCAAGGGTTTGCTGCTCGATCACTTCCAGTTGCAGGACGTGATCACCGTTGCCCCCGATCGCAAGACCGCCAAGGGCCGTTTCCGCGGCGTGCTGGCCGGCGGCTGGCACGATGCGATCAAGGACAGCCTGCCCGAAGGCATGCCCCAGCAATTCTGGGAAGCGGGCATCTATGAAAACGACTACGTGCGCGAAGACGGCGTGTGGAAGATCAAGCGCCTGAACTACATGATGCAGTGGCAGGCCGATTACGAAACCGGCTGGGCCCACACCGTGGCGCACCTTCAGCCTGCCGCCCAGTGCTTCCCCGAAAACCCGATCGGCCCGGACGTGATCCTGGCGGAAGAGGAATGGCGCCCGACCTGGCCGAACCGTCAGGAAGTGGCGATGAGCTTTGCCCACCCGGTGCTGGGCGCGGCCTTCGTGGTCGAAAACTTCACCAAGCTGCAAAAGAAGTGGCCCTGATCTGATCGGGCCGGAACGGTTAGGCCCGGATCGGTCAGGCTGCCTCGTCGCTGTGGCGCTGGTTGATCCAGTTGGTCATGGCGGCGATGACTTTATCTGACAGTGCCGCGAATTCACGCTGCTGGCGCGGGGTAAGCCCGCCCAGCAGCGCCTGCGCCACGGCATGGGTGGCAGGCAAAAGTTCGTGATAGACATTGATGCCCGCCGGACTGAGCCGAACCGGGCGGCGGCGGCGGTTGCCGGAATCAACCCCATCTTCGATCAGCCCGCGTTCGCGCAGCGTGGCCAGCGCCCGGCTGACGTTCATCGCTGGCACACCCATAATTTCTACCAGGTCATGCCCGGCCAGATCGCCTTCGCCGGCCAGCGCCATCATCACCTTCAGTTCGATCTGGCTGACCCCGGACGGATCGCAAACCCCGTCTTTCATCGGCGCATTGATAAAGCTGCCCAGCTTGAGCAGGCGGATCAGCAGGTCAAAGGCATCGCCCTGCGCGCCACGTCCATCGGAATTTTGCAGTGCATCCATACTGGCAGCCTATCGCCCTGCCCAAACCGCGGCGCAAGACCGGATCGAGGTGGTTGTTAACAATTGTGACTAAAATGCATCACCCGACGCACGATTGACGCGACCCAAATCGAGGACTTGCAAACCGGATTTTTGTATGTCTTACTAACAAACGGTTGGATTGGTCCCACAAGAGACCAGAACAGGAGAGGGAATATGGCCAAGTTTTCAGGCATGACTATTTTTACCCGCATCGGCCTCGCGGCTGGTGTGTCGGCGATCGCGATGGGCGTCGCCGCCCCTGCCTTCGCGCAGGACAAGGCTGATCAGGGCGACGAAGCGGGCCGCGAAATCGTGGTTACCGCACAGTTCCGCGAACAGAAGCTGCAGGACACCCCGCTGTCGATCACCGCGGTGGACAGCAAGCTGCTGGAATCGCGCAACCAGACCGACCTGTCGCAGATTGCGCGCCAGGCTCCGAACGTTACGCTGAACGCCATGGGCGGCGCTTATGGTTCGTCGCTGGGCGCTTCGATCCGCGGCATCGGCCAGTTCGACTTTAACCCGGCTTACGAACCCGGCGTCGGCATGTATGTCGATGACGTGTACTACGCCACGCTGACCGGCGGCATTTTCGACCTGCTCGATCTTGAACGCGTCGAAGTTCTGCGCGGCCCGCAGGGCACGCTGACCGGCCGCAACTCGATCGGCGGCGCGATCAAGCTGTTCTCGAAGAAGCCGACCGACGAAAACAGCGGTTCGGTTTCGGCCGCTTACGGCAGCCGCCAGCGCACCGACTTCCGCGGTGCAGCTAACTTCGTAATCGCCGACGGCCTCTATGGCCGCGTTTCGGGCGTCTACAAGCACCAGAACGGCTATGTCGATCAGGTCGACTATGGCTGCGCCAACCCCGGCAATGCCCAGGGCATCGGCCTGTTCCCGGGTTCGGGTCCGGACTGCGTGATGTCGAAGCTTGGTGAAGTGAACTATTCGGGCGTGCGCGGCGCGCTGCGCTATGCTCCGAATTCGACCGTCGATGTCACCATCACTGCCGACTACACCCACGAAGATCGCGCCAACTCGGCCGAAGTGGTAACACAGACGGCAGCTGGCCTGTCGCAGTACAACTGCGGCAAGCTCTGCACTTACGCCAGCTTCTACATGCCGGCGAACGATCTGACGCCGGGTGCCGGCCGTCCCGGTCCTTGGGGCCAGGTTGCGCAGGGCTATTTCATGCCCAACCGCACCAAGTTCGATGGCTGGGGCGTTTCGGCCAATGCCAAGTTCGAACTGTCGGACTCGCTCAACGTGCAGTCGATCACGGCATATCGTGACTATCGCCAAGTCTGGGGTACCGACGACGACTTCACCCCCAATCCGGCTAAGGCCGCTGGTGGTTACAACGACCTGTCGTTCTGGTTCTTCAGCCAGGAACTTCGCCTGAACGGCAAGATCGGCGATCTGGGTGAATTCACCCTGGGCGGCTTCTACTCCGACCAGCGTTCGATCTATTTCACCCGCCAGGACATCCACTACATCGCTCCGGGCCTGAACTTCCAGTTCATGGGCAACGATCCGGTCAATGCTGACAGCAAGGCAGCGTTCGGTACGGTCATTCTGCACCCCACCGAAGCCATGACCGTCACGGGCGGCCTGCGCTACACCAAGGAAAGCAAGGACTACACGTTTGTTCGCAAGAACTACGATGGTACGCGCTCGTACTTCCTCGGCGCGCTGGACGGCGTGAAGGCGACCTACAAGGGCGACAAGTGGGACTGGCGCATTTCGGGCGACTATCGTTTCTCGCCTGAAGTTCTGGCCTATGTCACCGTCGGCACCGGCTTTAAGGGCGGCGGCGTGACTGCCCGTCCGTTCGACGCCGCTCAGGCGCTGAACGGGAGCTTTGGCCCGGAAAGCGTGACCGCTTACGAAGCCGGCTTCAAGACCGACCTGCTCGATCGCAAGCTGCGCCTCAACGTTTCGGCCTTCCTGAACGACTACAAGGACATCCAGCTGCCTCTGATCAGCTGCGCCTCGTTGGGCTCGCTGGCACCTTGCGGTGCTCGCCAGAACGCGGGTAGCGGCAAGATCAAGGGCTTCGAAGTCGAAATGTTCGCCTCGCCGATGCACGGTCTCGACATCGACGCCTCGGCCAGCCACATCTACGGCAACTGGTCGAAGATCGATGCCCGCGTCGGTAACGCGATCCTGATCACCGATCCGATCGTGTCGCCGAACTGGAAGTGGAGCGCTGGCATCCAGTACAAGGCCGAACTGGGTAACTCTGGTTCGATCACCCCGCGCTTTGACCTTGCCTACACCGGCAAGTCCAGCCTGGGCCGCGTCGCTGCTGGTGGTGCGATCGATTACGCTCCGGCTTACACGCTGGGCAACGCGCGCGTCACCTGGAAGAATTCGAACGAAGATCTCTCGATCTCCTTCGAAGTCCAGAACCTGTTCGACAAGTACTACAATCCGGCCCGCTTCGCGGCGGTCTATGCCTTCTCGGGCACGATCTATTCGCAGGTCGGCAAGCCGCGTGAATGGGCTGTCACGGTCAAGAAGGAATTCTGATCGAACGCCAACCTGTTTAGGCAGGTGTGGAAATGCGAAGGGGCGGCCGGCAACGGTCGCCCCTTTTGCTATGGGGCAAAGGCAGGCGTCTTTTCCTTTGCGCAGCATGGGGGGGCGCGCTATCTTTCGTAACAATTGTTAAAAACGTGGGAGAATTGCCAGATGCTGCCCGAAGGCGTGAAGATCGCTCATCCCGACAAGCTCTATATCGGTGGCCGGTGGGTGGCGCCGCACAGCGGGCGTCTGCTCGAAATGGTTTCGCCCAACACCGAACAGGTGATCGCAACCTGCGCCGAAGCGGATGAAACCGATATGGACGCGGCCGTTGCGGCCGCGCGCGAAGCGTTCGATCGCGGCCCTTGGCCCAACACCCCCCCGGCGCAGCGCGTGGCCGCGTTTCGCAAAATGGTGGCCCATCTGGAAACGCGCATCCCCGAACTGGCCGCGGCATGGACCGCGCAAATGGGCGGACTGGCCAGCTTTGCCGGGCCGATGCACGGCGGATCGGTGATGGGCCTGGCGCAGATCGCCGATTTTGCCGAGCAGTTCCAGTTCGTGGAACAGCGCGCCACCGTGGGGGCCGCAGCCGGGATCGTGGTCCACGAACCCGTGGGCGTGGTGGCCGCGATTGGGCCGTGGAACGGGCCGTTCGGGATCATGGCCAACAAAGTCGCTTATGCCCTGCTGACCGGCTGCACCGTGGTGATGAAGCCTTCGCCGGAAACCCCGCTGGAAGCCTATATCATTGCCGAAGCCGCCGAAGCCGCCGGCATTCCCGCGGGCGTGGTCAACCTGGTTCCCAGCCACCGCGAGGCGGCGGACCATCTGGTCAACAACCATGGCGTCGATAAAGTCAGCTTCACCGGATCTACGCTGGCGGGCAAGCGCATCGCGCAAGTCTGCGGCGAGCGCATCGCCCGCTATACGCTGGAACTGGGCGGCAAGAGCGCGGCCATCATCCGCGACGATTTCCCCACCGAAGCCGCAGCCAAGCTGCTGACCGGCACGCTGACGATGATGAGCGGGCAGGTCTGCGCGATGCTGACCCGCGCGATCGTCCCCAAGGCCCGGCACGACGAACTGGCCGCCGCGATCGCCGCCGAAATGCAGCAGGTGGTGATCGGCCATTCCGACGATCCCAATACCCAGCTTGGCCCGGTGGCGATGAAGCGCCAGCTGGAACGGATCGAAAGCTATATCGAGGAAGGCAAGAAAACGGCCGATCTGGTGTGCGGCGGCGGCCGCCCCAAGCACCTTAACCAGGGCTATTTCATCGAACCCACGCTGTTCGCCAACGTCGATAACCAGAGCCGCATCGCGCAGGAGGAAATCTTTGGCCCGGTGCTGTGCCTGATCCCCTGCGAGGACGAGGAAGACGCGATCCGCATCGCCAATGAATCGAACTATGGTCTGAACGGTTCGGTCCTGACGCAGGATGCCGAAGCGGCCTATGCCATCGGGCGGCGGATCCGCACCGGCGGGTTCGGCCAGAATGGCCTGCGGATGGATTTCGGCCTGCCGTTCGGCGGTTACAAGCAATCCGGCATTGGCCGCGAAGGCGGGCCGGAAGGCCTGTGGGGCTATGTCGAAACCAAGACCATGCTGCTCGACGCGATGCCGGCAAAGCTATAACCTGCCGCAAAATCACAGAGAGGACATCATGGCAGACCATATCGCAGGCAAATCGATCGTCATCACTGGCGCGGGCGGGGGCTTTGGCCGGCTGGTGGCGCAAAAGGCCGCCGCGCGCGGGGCGAAAGTCACCCTGGGGGACATCAACCTTGCCGCGGCCGAAGCGGTTGCCGCCGAAATCCGCAGCGCGGGCGGTCAGGCCCAGGCCGTATCCACCGATGTGACGCAGCTGGGGCAGGTCAAGGCGCTGGTCGGCGCCGCGCTGGATGCCTATGGCGCGGTCGATGTCATGCTTAACAACGCGGGCATTATGCCGCTGGCGTTCATCGCCGATCACGAAGCCGCCTATGCCGCGTGGGAACGCTGCATCGATATCAACATCAAGGGCGTGCTGAACGGGATGGTCGCCGCGCACGATGCGATGATCGCGGCCGGGCGCGGCCATGTGATCAACGTCTCGTCGATCTATGGCAACTTCCCGGTCACGGGCGCAGCGGTGTACGGCGCATCGAAAGCGGCGGTGAACTTTCTCTCGGAAAGCCTGCGGGTGGAAAGCCGGGGCAAGATCAAGGTCACCATCGTCAAGCCGACGGGCGTTCCCGCCACCGGCCTTGGCGGCAGCGTGGTCAATCAGGCGGCCAGCGTCGGAATCCTTGGCCAGAACACCCCCGAATTCATGGCGATGGTTGCCGGGATGCAGGATGGCTCGTTCCCGGCCGAACGGCTTGATCCCGAAAACATCGATTATGCCAGCCTGGCCCCGGAACATATCGCCGATGCGATCATCCACGCGATCGACCAGCCGTGGGGCGTGTCGGTGGGGGACATCACGATCCGCGCCGCCGGGGATCACTTTATTTTGTAATGGCCTACCCGAAGGCAGGGCATCCTGCCTTCGGGCGCTAGTTCAAGACCCCAGTTCGATGCAGCCGCCATCGACGTACAGATCGACGCCATTGATGAACGCGGCTTCCGGCCCGGCGAGGAACAGCACGGCGCTGGCGATCTCCTCGCCGGTGCCCATCCGCCCGATCGGGACCACACCCGCCAGCATATCTTTCATGCCCGCTATTTCGGCCGCGCTGGCATCGCGCTTGAAGATTTCGGTATCGGTCGGGCCGGGGCTGACCATGTTCACGCGGATGCGGCGCGGCAACAGCTCCTTGGCCATGATCCGCACCACCGCGCGCAGCCCCGCCTTGGCCGCGGCATAGGCCGCATTGCCCGGCACCGCGGCAACCGATCCGATCGACCCGGTAACCACGATCGAACCGCCATCGCGCAGCAACGGCAACGCGCGCTGCATCGCAAAGAACGCGCCGCGCAAATTCACATCGTGGATGCCGTCCCAAAAGGCTTCGGTCACATCGGGGATCGGCGCAAACCCGCCGACGCCGGCGTTGACGAACAGCACATCGATTCCGCCCAGCGCCTCGGCGATTTCCGCCAGCGCGGCATCGGTCTGTACAACCACGCCCATATCGCTGACGATGCCCAGCGCATCGCATTCCTGCGCCGCGGCAGCCAGCGTTGCGGCATTGCGGCCGGTCAGCGCCAGCTTGGCGCCTTCGGCCCGGAACATCCGGGCAGCGGCCAGACCGATCCCGGCATTGCCGCCCAGCACCACCACGCATTTATCGGCAAAGCGCATCAGAACATCCCGTTCGTGTTGGCGGATTGTTCCGGCACCGGCTGGACCACATCCCAGTGTTCCATCACCCGGCAGCCTTCGATCCGCAAGATATCGACCACGGCCACCCCGCGATCAGCTTCGGAAAAGCGGCCCCAGCTGTGCAGCGCCACCAGATTGCCATCGGCGATCACGCGCTTGATTTCATAGCGGATGCCGGGATTTCCGGCGATGAACGGCTCAAGAAAGGCAATCGCCGCATCGCGCCCGGTCTGGGCGTTGGGATTATGCTGGATATAGCCGGGATCGACCCACGCTTCGAACGCGCCGCGCACGTCCTTTTGCAGGTAGAAGCGGGTCATGAACTGGGTCGCCACTTGCTTGGGCGTCAGCTTGCAGGCCTTGGCTTGCGCTGGCTGGGCGGTAAGCGACAGGGCCGCAAGGGCCGCGAGGATAACGGGACGCATCGGCTTTCTCCCTTCAGAACATGGGCAGCGGGTTAACCGGGGTTTGCGGCACATCCTGCAAAACGTCCCAGTGTTCGGCGATCATCCCGCCCTCGACCCGGAAAATGTCGACCACGGCCAGGCCCGGATCGTCGGCGTGGCGGATCACGTGGTGGTGGATCACCACATGATCGCCATCCACGAACGCGCGCTTGAGGTTGTGGGTGCCTTCGGGCGACTGCACTTTCACGAAATCGAGGAAGTCTTTCAGCGCCTGAACCCCCGGCTGCGCCAGCGAACTGTGCTGAATGTAACCGGGCGCGATATAGTCATCCACCCGGCTGCTATCCATCGGCATCAGCACGTCGCGGTACATCGCCAGCACCAGATCAAGGTTCGCCTGTTCGGCGGCCGTGCGGCTCATCCGCTTTCCCCTCTTGTGTTTATAACAATTGGTAAGATATGCCTGAGCCGATAGAGGGCGTAAAGTCCGATTGGGAGAGCTTATGGACCGCGCACAGCTTTACGCCGTACTCGACGATTACCTGGCCGCATTGCAGGCCCGCGATCCGCAGCGGATCAGCTGGGCGGCAGGCGCAAAAACTTCTGAAAACAACGTGATGCTGGAACCCGGCGATGGGCTGTGGGGCACGATCGACCGGCTGGGCGAGTATGACCTGCGCTTTGCCGACACCCGCACCGGGCAGGTCGGCTTTTTCGGGGTGACGCACGAACACAGCGAAGAATCGGGCTTTGCCCTGCGCCTGATGGTGACCAAGGATGGCGCGATCGCCGAAGCGGAAAGCATCGTGGTGCGCCAGTCGGATTCGGGGATCAAGTTCCTGAACCCCCGGTTCTGGGACAAGCCGATCATGAATTCGCTGGTCGAAGCCCCCACCCCGCGCGATGAAATGATCGCGCTGTCGGATGGCTATTTCTCAACCCTCCAGCTCAATGATGGGACGATCCGCACCAAGTTCCACCCCGAATGCGACCGGGTGGAAAATGGCGTTCAAACCACCCGCAACCCGGAATTCGCCTATGTCGTGCCGGTGGCGGCGCTGGGCTGCGAAGAACAGTTCCGCATGGGCAATTACCGCTACGATGATCGCCTGCGCGGCCGCCGCTTTCCGCTGGTTGACGAGGAACGCGGGATCGTGATGGCATTCGGCTTCATCGACCATTGCGGCCGGATCAAGGAATACCAGCTGACCGACGGGCGCACCGTGCAATCGCCGATCCGCTATCCGCACAGCTTCTATCTGGCGGAACTGTTCCGGATCGAAGACGGGATGATCCGCCAGATCGAGGCGAATTTCATCACCGTGCCCTATCACATGAAAAGCCCGTGGGACGGACAATGAGCGTACCCGCGATGATGATCCGGCGCATTGCCCTGCTGGCCGCGCTGGCGCCTGTCGCCCTGGCGCTGGCCGCCTGCGGCCCGAAAGAAACCGCCCCGCCGCAGCAGGCGCAGGCGGCTGACAACTGGACCAACCCCGGCGGAGATGCCGGCAAGACCCACCATTCGACGCTGGCCGATATTACCCCGGCCAACGTGGGGCAGCTGGGCTTGGCGTGGGATGCGGCGCTGGGCACCAACCGTGTGCTGGAAGCCACCCCGGTGGTGGTTGATGGCGTGATGTACACATCGGGCGTGGCGGGCCGCGCCTATGCCTTCGATGCGGCCACCGGCAAGGCGCTGTGGACGTTCGAACCGCGAGTCAACATGCAGGTCAACCGCACGGTGTGCTGCGATATGGCCAATCGCGGCGTGGCGGTTGCCAATGGCAAGGTGTTCGTCGCCGCGTTGGACGGGGTGCTTTATGCGCTGGATGCCAAGACCGGCAAAGTCGCTTGGCAGGCCGACACGATCGAGGACCACAGCCGCGGCGGCAATTCCACCGGCGCGCCCGAAGTGGCCGGTAGCGTGGTGGTGATCGGCAACGGCGGCGCGGATTATGATGCCCGCGGTGATGTTTCGGGCTGGGATATCGCCACCGGCAAGCTCGCGTGGCGCTTTCACGTGGTGCCGCGCGATCCCAAGCTGGGCCCGCAAGACAACCCGGAACTGGAAGCCGCCGTCAAGACCTGGGACCCGGCCAGCCGCTGGGATATGGGCGCGGGCGGTGGACCGTGGGACGCGATCAACTATGATCCCGAAACCGGGCTGGTGCTGGTCGGCACCGGCAATGGCGAACCTTACAGTCTGGATATCCGTTCGCCATCGGGCGGGAACAACCTGTTCGTATCATCCATCGTGGCGATCGATCCCAAGACCGGGCGGATGAAGTGGTACTATCAGGAAAGCCCACAAGACCAGTGGGATTACGATGCCACCGCGCCGATGATCCTGACCCACATGACCATCGATGGCGCGGATCACCCGGTGGTGCTCCACGCACCGAAGAACGGCTTCCTCTACGTGATTGACCGGCGCGACGGGAAACTGCTGCGCGCGAACAAGATCGTGCGGGTGAACTGGGCCAAGGGGATCAACCCCAAGACCGGCGAACCGATCATCGACAACGCCGCGGCCGATTTCAGCCATGGCCCCAAGATCATTTTCCCCGGCACGCCGGGCGCGCGCAACTGGCACCCGGCATCCTATGATCCCGTAACGGGCCTCTATTTCGGGGCGATCCAGGACATGGGCAACCTGATGTTCGTGCCGCCGGGCGACAAGCCGTATAAGCCCAAGGGCCTGAACACGGCTGCCGCGCTGATCTTTACCCCCCAGTTGCAAGCCGCGTTGGCCACCCTGCCCCCACCGGTTGCCGCCCAAGTCAAGGCGCTGCCGGCATGGGCCGAAGTGCTGAAGAACCCCGGCTCCACAACGATGCGCGCGATCGACCCGTTGACCGGCAAGACCGTCTGGTCGCAGCCGATGGCCGGGTGGCAGGATCGCGGCGGGGTGCTGACCACGGCCAGCGGTTTGCTGATCCACGGCAACCTGGCCGGGCAGCTGGTGATCCGCGAAGCCAAGACCGGGCGCATCCTGCGCACGATCGAAACCGGCACCTCGATTCTGGCCGCGCCGATGACCTACAAGGTCGGCGGCGTGCAATATATCGCGGTGATGGCCGCGTGGGGCGGCGGCGGGTTCCCCTATGTCCCGCCTTATGCCGCGGCTTACACGCGGGGCAACGCCGGCCGCCTGCTGGTGTTCCGCCTGGGCGGCGGCCCGGTGCCGGTGCCGCCGCTGCTGGACAAACTGGAAGTGGCGCCCGAAGCGCCGCCGCAGGCCCCCGGCGTCACCCCGGACACGATCGCGCAGGGCAAAGCGCTGTTCTTTACCAACTGCGCGATCTGCCATTCGAACCAGCACCGCTCGATCACGCCGGACTTGCGCCGGATGCAACCGGGCACGCACGACGCGTTCAGCAAAATCCTGCTGGAAGGGCTGCTGCTGCCCAATGGCATGCCGCGCTGGGACGATGTGCTGAAGCCGAACGAGGTGCAGGCGATCCACGCCTACCTGATCGAAGAGCAGGCCAAGACCCGCCGCGACGAACTTGAAAAGACCAAGCGCGGGATCCCGCTTGATGCGCCCAGCCTTGCGATCCTGTCGAATTACTGAGGACCAGCCAATGACCGCCACACCCACTATCTCGACGATGGACCACCCCAACCTGCAATTCGGCTTTGCGATCCGGCTGTGGTTCACCCGCACCAGCATGGTGCCCGACATCCCCACCGGCGGCTGGCGCAGTGCGGTCTATGTCGACAAGGGCGAGATCGAAGGGCCGCTGATGAACGGCCGCGCGATCCCCAATTCGGGCGGCGATTATGCCCATTTCCGCCCCGATGACACCGCCGTGTTCGATGCCCGCTACTTGCTCGAAACTGATGATGGCACCACCATCTACATGCAGAACAAGGGCTATCTGTGGGGCCGTGAACCCGACACGATGGGCAAATTGCGCAAGTGGGCGTTCGAAGGCGGAGAACCGGTGCCCCACGCCGAATACTACTTGCGCGCCCAGCCCACGTTCGAAGCCCCGATGGGCAAGTACGAATGGCTGACTCGGCACATCTGGATCGGGAT
This sequence comes from Pseudomonadota bacterium, assembly GCA_046050825.1. Classification (GTDB taxonomy): domain Bacteria; phylum Pseudomonadota; class Alphaproteobacteria; order Sphingomonadales; family Sphingomonadaceae; genus Novosphingobium. The sequence goes on along the minus strand of JBJOPJ010000002.1, from coordinate 17,422 downwards.
CGGCGAACGCAAGCCCGACGGCAACTACGTGAAGTATTACTACCTCACGTGAAAACTTGCACAGAGCTGCAAAATCTGCTCTCAATCATAACAATTGTTATAAATACATAGGGGGAAAGCGTGAAACTCGCCACACCGCCGCGGGTCAGCCCGCAGGGTTTTGATGCCGCGATGCAGGCCTTTGCCGGGGTTGTCGGCAAAGACTGGGTCATGGCCACCGATGCCGATCGCGATGCCTATGCCGATGCTTATGCGCCCGGCCCGCAGGAACAGTGGCCCGCCGGCGCGGCCGTGGCCCCGGCCTCGGTCGAAGAAGTGCAGGCGATCGTCAAGCTGGCCAACGAGCACAAGACCCCGCTGTGGCCGGTCGCGCGCGGCAAGAACCTGGGTTACGGCACCGCCGCTCCGCGCATGGCCGGCAGCGTGGTGCTGGACCTTGGCCGCATGAACAAGATCCTCGAACTGGATCCCAAGCTGGCCTACTGCGTGGTTGAACCCGGCGTCGGCTTCTTTGATCTGTACGAACACATCCAGCGCGAAAAAGCGCCGCTGTGGATGTCGGTTCCGGGCAACGCCTGGGGCTCGGTGATCGGCAACGCGCTGGAACACGGCATCGGCTATACCCCCTATGGCCTGCATGCCCGCAACTTGTGCGGCATCGAAGCCGTGCTGCCCGATGGCGATCTGGTGCGCACCGGCATGGGCGCGATGAAGGACAACCCGGCCTGGCACTTGTTCCCGATGAGCTATGGCCCGACGTTCGATCTGGCGTTCTCGCAATCGAGCCTTGGGGTCGTCACCAAGGCCGGCGTGTGGCTGCAACCGGCCCCCAAATCCAGCCTCGAACTGGTGTTTGATATCCCCAACGCCGAAGACGTGGGTTGGGTGGTCGATACGATCGCGCCGCTCAAGATTTCCGGCCTGATCGAACAGAACGTGTTCGTGCCAAGCTGGCTGGGCAAGATGGTCCTCAAGGGCCAACGCAAGGATTTCTGGGATAAGCCCGGCGCAATCCCCGATTGGCGCGTGGCCGAACTGCTCAAGGAACATAACCTCGGCTATTGGCAGGTGGCGCTGCGCCTGTACGGCGAAGAAAGCGTGGTCAAAGCCAAGGCCGAAATCGTGAAGGCCGAAATGGCCAAGAACCTGAAGGCCCCGCCCAAGGAAACGTGGTGGCACGAAGGCGATCCGATCAATGCCTATGAAACCACGATGGGCATCCCTTCGGCCGTGCCGCTGCAAATGTCCGACTGGATCGGCGGACGCGGGGCGCATATGGGCTTTTCGCCGGTCGTGCCGGCCACCGGCAAGCACGTGCTGGATCAGATGGAGCGCAGCCGCAAGATCATCGACAGCTTCGACGTCGATTTCTATGCCAGCTTCACTATCGGCGGACGCTTTGCCAACAACGTCAACATGCTGATGTTCGACCGCGACAATCCACAGCAGATCGACACGATCAAGCGGCTGTTCAACGCCCTGATCGATGAAACCGCCAAGGCTGGTTACGGCGAATACCGCACCCACCTGGGCTGGATGGACCGCGTGATGGATACCTTCAACTTCAACGACGGCGCGCTGCGCCGCTTCAACGAGAAGATCAAGGACGCGATCGACCCCAACGGGATCATCGCTCCGGGCAAGCAGGGCGTGTGGCCTGCGGCCTACCGCGATCAAGCGAAGGAGGGCCGGTCATGAAGCGCGCTCTGATCCTTGGCGCGATCGCGCTGCTGGCCGCGTGTTCCAAGCACGAACCGACGCCCCCGGCGCAGGCCGGCAAAGGCCCGCCCCCGCCGCCGCCCTACCAGATGCGGCCCGAATTTCCGGGCGGCAACCGCATGGCCGGCGGCAATGGCCAGACCCTGTTCGAATACCACTGCGGCTATTGCCACCTCACCGGCGGCATGGGCACCAACCTGCTGACCAAGCAGCGCCTGGCCGCGGGCGAACCGCCGGAAATGGGCCTGCTGGCCAACCGCAAGGATCTGACCCCGGATTACGTCAAACTGGTGGTTCGCCACGGCAAGAACGCCATGCCGCCCCAGACCAAGGTTGACCTGACCGATCCCGAACTGGATGCGGTGGCGCTCTATCTGGGGAAGGCGAAATGAGCGCGCTGACCCGCCGCGATGCGCTGAAGGCCGGGGCGATCGCATCGGCCGCACTGGCGGCCCCGGTCGGCGCGGCCGCGCTGCGCCGCCGCACGGTGGTGCTGTTCGATAGCCGCCTGCCCGAATCACTGGCCTTTGCGAACACCGCCAGCGGGGTGCAAATCGACCTGGCCGGGGAACACGCCACGCGGTTCGCCACCCTGCGCGCCGGGCCGCCGCAGGGAATCCGCATCGAAGGACTGACCCGCTGGAGCGATTTTGCCCCGCTGCGCCGCGAACTGGAGCGGCAGGGATGGCGGATCACCGCCGAATCCCGCACCGGCAAGGCCGGAACGCTGTTTCGCTGGTCGATGGCGCACAGGAATTCAGCGCGCGGCTAAATCGCGCTTGACCTGACCCTCTCCTGTTTTAGTATGCAACACATACAAAAACAGGAGAGGTCCGGGATGGCCGAAGTCACCCTCTATCACTGGGAACCGAATGCCAATTCGGGCAAACCCATGCTCGCCCTTATGGAAAAGGGCGTGAAGTTCAGCAGCCATTACATCGACATGCTGAACTTCGATCAGCACAAGCCCGAATACCTCGCGATCAACCCGCAAGGCACGATTCCGGCGATGACCCACGGCGACCGCGTGCTGGTCGAATCGACCGCGATCATGGAATACGTCAACGAAGAGTTTGACGGCCCCAACCTGATGCCCGCCGATGCGCAGGCCCGCTTGCGGATCCGCTGGTGGATGAAGTTCATGGACCAGTGGCTGGCCCCCAGCTTCTCGATGTTCGGCTGGAAATTCTTTGTCGGCCCCAATGCGCTGGCCGCGCACGGCAAGGACAAGATCGAAGAACAGATCAGCCGCATCCCCCTGCCCGAACGCCAGACGGCATGGCGCAAGGCCGTGTTCGGCCTGTTCAGCGACGAAGAAATGGCGGAAAGCGGGCGCCGGATCGGCGTGGGCATCCGCATGCTCGAAGCGGAACTGGGCAAGCGCGAATGGCTGGCCAGCGATGAATATTCGCTGGCAGACGTCAACGGCTTCAATCTGGCCTATGCGATGCCGCTGTCGCAGCCGCATCTGGCCAACGATGAACTGACCCCCAACATCATGCGCTGGCTGCGGGCGATCTATCGCCGCCCGGCCACGCGCGAATGCTGGAAGCTGGGCCGCACCCCGATGGCCAGCCGCGTCGAAATTCTCGAACAGGATTACATCCCGCCCCGCGACGAGTCCGAGGGCATTGCGAGCGGAGTGCGCTGACATGAGCATGATCCTTTATCACGGGCAGCCCAACGGCCCGTCGCTGGCCGTGCTGGCCGCGCTGGGCGAAAGCGGCGTGACGCTGGAATGCCGCCAGATCGACCTGCTTGCCGGCGAACGCCACGCCCTGCCGGGCGTCAGCGAAGCGGTGGCCCGCGACATGGGCGTTGAAGGCGAAGGCCCGGTCCTGGTGATCGACGGCGAAGCGCTGACCGAAAGCGTGTTCATCGCCCAGTTCCTGGATGAAACCGGCGCCAACACGCTCCAGCCCAAGGATGCTTATGCCCACTGGCAGATGCTGATGTGGTGCCGCCGCATCACCGAACGCTGCGCCCCCGCGGCCGCGTTCCTGGGGTGCAAGGCCACCGCCCATGCCGCGCTGGCCGCGCTGGATCAGGCCGCGTTCGATGCGCTGGCCGCCAAAATCGCCAGCGAGGACTTGCGCCTGCGCTGGGCCGCCGTGCGCGCCGGAGACTTCCCCGCCGGTCCCACCGCCGACAGCGAAAGCAAAGTCGCCGATGCGGTGAAGATGGTGGATGACCAGTTGGCCGATGGCCGCGAATGGCTGATGGGCGATCTGACCATCGCCGATTTCGAAACTTATGGCTGGCTGGTGGGCATGGCGGCATTGCTGCCCACCGCCTTTGCCGGCAAAGCCCGCGCGGCGGCGTGGATGGAGCGCGTGCGCGCGCGCCCGTCGGTGCAGGCCGCCTTGGCCCGCGCGTCCGTATCCAATCCCGAAGCCAGCTGGGCGCCGGGTCCTGAAATCAACCGCTGGGGTTAACCGACAATGCGTGCCATCGACTATTTCGACCGCGGCCATGACCGCGACCCCAGCCGCCTTGCGGTGATCGACACCAACAGCGGCCTCAAGCTGACGTTCGCCGAAGTCAAGGAACTGACCGAACGGATCGCGGCGGCGCTGCAGCGTGGCGGGTTCAAAAATCAGGACCTGCTGGGGCTGTATGGCCCCAACGATGGCATGCTGCTGGTGGTGCTGCTGGCGATGTGGCGCGCCAACGGCAAGTGGATCCCGGTCAACACCCGCAACGAAATCGACGCCAACGCCGGCTATATCAACTATGTGCGCTGCCAGTGGATGTTCTACCATTCATCGAAGGCCGATGAGGTGGCCCAGCTGCGCGCGCTGTGCCCCACGCTCAACCACTTCGTCTGCCTGGATCAGCCCTGCGGCAACGACCCCAGCCTTGAACAGTTCATGGCCGGCGTCACCGCGGCCGATTTCGTCGAGCCTGAAATCGATGCCTTCGGCAACATGATGGAACTGGTCGGGATCTTCCCCACCGGCGGCACCACCGGCCCATCAAAGGGCGCGAACGTGACCAATCTTGGCTGGGGCACGATGATCGAAACCGCCGCCGATGCCATGGGCGGGCGCACCGATAGCCCGGTGGCGCTGGTTTCCGCCCCGATCACCCACGCCGCCGGCCCGATCGCGCTTTCAACCCTCAGCCTTGGCGCCACGCAGGTGATCCTGCCCGGCTTCGATGCCGAAGACGTCCTGCGCACGATCTCGGAATACAAGGTCACGCACATGTACCTGCCGCCCACGGCGCTGTACCAGCTGCTGGCATCGCCCGAGATCGGCCAGCATGACTATTCGTCGCTGAAGATCTTCATCCTGGTGGGCAGCCCGTGCAGCCCGGAAAAGCTGCGCCAGGCGGTTGACGTGTTCGGGCCGTGCATGTGCCAGTCCTATGGCCAGGTCGAATGCCCGATGATCGTGGCCTGGTTCCCGCCCGAAGACGTAGCCCGCTTTGCCAAGGAAGCGCCGGAAAAGCTGGCCAGCTGCGGCAAGGTGACGCGCTCGATCAAGGTCGGCCTGCTGGACGACGATGGCCAGCCCGTGGCCAAGGGCGAAGCCGGCGAAATCTGCGCGCGCGGCGTGCTGGTTTCGCATTCGTACTTCGAAAAGCCTGAAGAAACCGCCGAAGTGCGCAAGTTCGGCTGGCACCACACCGGCGATGTCGGCCGGTTCGATGATGATGGCTACCTCTATATCGTCGATCGCAAGAAGGACATGGTCGTTACCGGCGGCTTCAACGTCTTCACCGCCGAAGTCGAAGCGGCGGTGACCGAACTGCCGCAAGTACGCGAATGTGCCGTGTTTGGCGTGCCGCACGAAAAATGGGGCGAACAGGTCCATGCCGTGGTGGTGGCCGAAGGCATCACCGCGGAAGAGATCATCGCCTATACCAAGGCCAAGCTGGGCGGGGTCAAGGCTCCGAAAACAGTTGCATTTATAGACTCGATTCCTAGGACTGCTGCGGGCAAGATGGACAAGAAGGAACTGCGCAAGCCCTATTGGGGCGGCTCGGACCGGATGGTGAACTGACCCGAATTCCCGCAAAGGGCCAACGGGCTGCATAAATGGAGAGGGACATTACATGCGATTGAGGGTCTTGGCGCTTGCTGCGCTGTTACCGCTCGCCGCTTGCGGCAAGCACCAGTCACCCCCGGCAACGACCGGCGTGACCGACGCGATGATCGCCAACCCGCCGGAAGGCGAGTGGCTGACTTATGGCGGTGACTACAACGAAAAGCGCTTCTCGACGCTGACGCAAATCTCGGACCAGAACGCCAGCCAGCTGGGTCTGGCCTGGTCGGCCGACATGGAAACCGCGCGTGGTCAGGAATCGACCCCGCTGATGCACGATGGCGTGCTGTACGTTTCCACCGCATGGTCGATGGTCAAGGCGTTCGACGCCAAGACCGGCGCGCTCAAGTGGTCGTATGATCCCAAAGTCCCGCGCGGCACCCTGGTCCGCGCCTGCTGCGATGCGGTGAACCGCGGCGTCGCCCTCTATGGCGACAGGGTTTATGTCGGCACGCTGGATGGGCGCCTCGTCGCGCTTGACCAGAAGACCGGCAAGGTCGCCTTCGAAAAGGTCGTGGTCCCCAACCAAAAGGATTACACCATCACCGGCGCGCCGCGCGTGGTGAAGGGCAAGATCCTGCTGGGTGCGGGCGGCGCGGAATACAAGGCGCGCGGGTATCTCGCCGCTTATGACGCGCAGACCGGCGAAGAACTGTGGAAGTTCCACACCGTCCCCGGCAACCCGGCTGACGGGTTCGAAAACAAGGCCATGGAAGCCGCCGCCAAGACCTGGGGCGATTCCAAGTGGTGGGAACTGGGCGGTGGCGGCACCGTGTGGGATTCGATCACCTATGATCCGGCCAGCAACCTGGTGTTCTTCGGCACCGGCAACGCCGAACCTTGGAACCCCGGCGCCAACGGCCGCGCCGGCGATAGCCTGTACACTTCGTCGATCGTCGCGATCGATGCCGATACCGGCGAATACAAGTGGCACTTCCAGGAAACCCCGGAAGACCGCTGGGACTTTGACAGCGATGCCCAGATCACCGTTGGCGATATCATGGTCAATGGCCAGCCGCGCCACGTGGTGATGCACGCCCCGAAGAACGCCTACTTCTACGTGCTTGACGCGAAGACCGGCGAATTCCTCTCGGCCAAGCCGTTTGCACCGCAAACCTGGACCACCGGCATCGATCCGAAGACCGGCCGTCCCACGATCAACCCGGATGCCAAGTACGAACAGACCGGCAAGCCGTTCCTGTCGCTTCCGGGCGCTGGCGGTGCGCACAGCTGGCAACCGATGAGCTTCAGCCCCAAGGCCGGCCTGGTCTATATCCCGGCCAACCTGGCCGCGATGCCCTATGCCGCTGCCAAGGGCTGGAAAGCGACCGACATCGGCTTCCAGACCGGGATGGACGGTGCGCTGACCGCCGCTCCGGCGGACAAAGCCATTCGCGCCGCGGCCAAGGCTGCAACCACCGGCGCGCTGATCGCGTGGGATCCGGTCAAGCAGCAGGAAGCCTGGCGCGTGACCCATACCGGTCCGTGGAACGGCGGCACGCTGGCGACTGCGGGCAACGTGGTGTTCCAGGGCAATGCCGATGGCTATTTCGAAGCCTATAGCGCCGACAAAGGCAAGAAGCTGTGGTCCTTCCCGGCCCAGACCGGCATCATTGCCGCCCCGATCACTTACATGGTCGATGGCGAACAATACGTTGCGGTCATGGCCGGCTGGGGCGGCGTGTGGGATATTGCCACGGGCATCGTCGCCAAGAAATCGGCCGCGTCGCAGAACATCAGCCGCCTGCTGGTGTTCAAGCTGGGTGCCAAGGGCCAGCTGCCGGCAATCAAGCCGCTGGCCGCCCTGCCGCTCGATCCGCCGGCCTTCACCGGCACGCCGGATCAGGTGAAGCGCGGCGCGGACAAGTTCGCCCGTTATTGCTCGGTCTGCCACGGTGACGCGGCGCTGGGCGGCACGCTCAACCCCGATCTGCGCCATTCGGCCTACATCACGGCCCCCGAAGGGATCCGTGCCGTGGTACTCGATGGCGTGCTGATGCAGAGCGACCACCCCAAGGGCATGGTTTCGTTCAAGTCGGTCTTCAAACCCGAAGACGTTGAGGACATCCGCCAGTACCTGGTCAAGCGCGCCAACGAGGACAAGGCGCTGGGGGACAAGTAACCCCCCAGCCGTCCGCGGCGCTGCCTCTGGGCGGCCAATAGCAAGGGCGCGGGAACTTCGGTTCCCGCGCCCTTCTGGTTTTTCATGCGCCGTATTGTCAGGGCTGGATCAGCACCTTGCATTGGTGGGTACGGCGCTTCAGCCCTTCGAACACCTGCGGCACATCATCAAGCCCGATCGTGCCGGTCACCATCAGGCCCGGCTCGGCCGCGCCGGCGCTCAGCGAATCCAGCGCATCTTCATAATCCTGCCGGGTAAAGAACGCCGACGTCACCAGCCGCACTTCCTTGCTGAGCATGGCAAAGGTGTTGACCGTATCCGGCCGGGTACACAGCCCCAGCAGCAGGATCGTGCCGCGATTGCGCACTTGCTGCACCGCCTGCGCGATCAGCCCCGGCACGCCAACGCATTCGAACACCACATCGGGCTTTACCCCGCCAAACGCCCGGTCGCTGGCGGCCACCGGATCGGCCGCATCGACGATGAACGCATCCGCGCCCATTTCCAGCGCACGGCTGCGCTGCCAGTCGGCAATGTCCTGCACCGCCACTTTGGCCGCGCCCATGCGCCGCGCCCAGAATGCCACCGCCAGGCCGATTGGCCCAGCGCCCAGCACCAGCACGCTATCGCCCCGCTGCAAGCCTGATAGCCGCACCCCGTGAAGCGCAACGGCCAGCGGCTCGATAATCGCGCCATCGGCCAGGCTGGCTGCCTTGGGCAGCGCCACGCACTGGTTGGGGCGGGTCACGGCATATTCGGCATAGCCCCCACCCTGCAGCCCGAACCCGGCGCACCACTGCACTTCGCCAGCACGGCAATGGGCACAAGTGCCGCAGCTTTTGAGCGGGATCACCGAAACCAGATCGCCCAGCGCCACGCCTTCCGCGCCCTTGCCCAGCGCCACCACTTCGCCGGCAAATTCGTGCCCGAACACTTCGCCCGGCCCGGCCCCAAAGGCCGGGTCCTCGCTCATGTGCAGGTCGCTGCCGCAAATTCCGCAGCGCCCGACCTTGACCACAACTTCGCCTTCGCCCGGCGTGGGATCGGGCAGGTTTTCCACCACCAGCGGTTGGTGGAGGCCGGTAAACCGGGCCGCTTTCACTTGGGCGCGCCCAGCGCCACACCGCCATCGATCAGCATCGTCCCGCCGGTCATGTAGTTCGACGCATCCGACGCCAGCAGCAGCGCCAGCGGCTTGATCTGATACGTTTCCGCCATGCCGCCCAGCGGGATCGTGGCGTCGAAGGCCTTGCGCACCGCCGGGTCTTTCTTGGCCCAGCCGCCGCCGATGTTGGTCACGAACGGCCCCGGCGCGATCGCGTTCACCCGGATGCGGAACGCGGCCAGTTCCAGCGCCAGCGCGCGCACCATGTGCAGCACCCCGGCCTTGGCCGGGTGGTAGGGCATCGGCACGATCGGTTCGAGGATCAACCCGGCGTTGGATGCCGTGGCAATGATCGATCCGCCCTTGCCGCTGGCCTTCATCAGCCGCGCGGCATTGCGCATGGTATTATACGAACCGGTCAGGTTGATCGCGATCGAGCGGTCCCACAGCGCATCGTCATACGTATCCACCTGCCCATCGGGCACGCGGCTGCCATCGGGCGCAACAAAGCCCGGGCCTTCGCCCAGCCCTGCATTGGCAAAGCAGATGTCCAGCCCGCCGAACGCGGCGGCATGGCCATCGAACACGGCCGCGCAGGCGGTGCGGTCGGTCACGTCAAGCACCGCGGTGCGAACGCTGTAGCCTTCGCCCGACAGCCGGGCTGCTTCGCGCGCCAGCCCCGCCCCATCGATATCGGTCAGGGTGACGTTGGCCCCGGCTTCGGCCATCGCTTCGGCAAAGGCCAGGCCCAGCCCGGAAGCGGCCCCGGTGACAAGCGCGCTACGCCCGGCGATGGCGAATTGGTCAAGCGCCTTCATACGACGGGCAACACGGGCGATTTGCTGCCCTGATGGGCGGCAAGCAACTGGTCAAACGGCTTGGCTGCGGGTGGCATACGCCCTCCTTTGGTATCGTTCGCGATTTGCCGCGCGAGCATGCGGCGAGCCTTGGCCCCGGCAACGTCGGCGGGAATGCCAACGGGGCGCAGATCATCAATCTGCCGCCCGGCCAGTGCCGCCTGCTGGGCTTCGATCATCGGCTTGTCCTGAATGGCAAAGGCATAGTCGATCGATGCCTGCCAGAACGCCTCGACCGCCGGATCATCGATCCCGTGATTGCGCACCACGGTCCAGTAATAAAAGGTTCGCTCTGCGCTGACCGGGGTCAGATGGTGGCCCGTGAACACCCATGCGCCGCTTTCGCGCGGCTGACCCGGCGGAGTAATCCCGACATCCAGCAAGAGGTGCCCCGGCGCGTCCCAGCGCATGTAAAGCCAGTGGTCGACCTTGTCGCTGGTCTGCATCCCCAGCTGGCTTTCCATCAGCTGCGCCCAAACCGGCGCGGCATCGCCATCGGGGCACCAGCGGTTGGCCCAGACGGTCGATCCCGCTTCGGGCGTTTCCAGCTTGCTGATCGTGATCGCCTCGCTCGACAGGGTACCTTCGTGGAGGAAATCGGCGTGGGTCAGGTCCAGCAGGTTGTCGCTGATCAGTTCGTAATTGGCGGCCACATCCATCATGCCGCGGATCACGGTGAAGCCGGGCGCCGAATAGCAGCTGAAATCGGGCAGCAGCGCCTCGTCGGCCGCATCGGGATCACCGGTCCACAGCCACACGGCGCCGTGCCGTTCGATCACGGGATAGGCCGGCACCCGCATCGCCGGGGAAATAACTCCGCCGCGATGCGGGTTGAGCACACAGGCCCCACTCTCTCCGAACACCATGCCGTGGTACATGCACTGCACCGTATCGCCCTGTTTGCGCCCCATGTGCAGCGGGGCGAAACGGTGCGGACACAGATTGCCGATCGCCACCGCCGTGCCGTTCTCCTTGCGGTAGAGCAGCACGGGCAAATCGCAGATCGTCCGGGTGATCAGTTCGTCCCCCAGTTCGTGCGACCAGGCGGCGACATACCAAGCGTTCTTGAGGTACATGGGGCCAGCCTTCGCTTAGAGGTAGAGCTTCTTGTTGATCGGAAGCCCGTTCGCCTTGCAGTGGTTTTCGTAGTGTTCGATGAACCACCACACATCGGCGGTGAACACGAACTCGGCCTGTTCATTGTAGAATTCGATCGGGCCCTGCATCCAGCCGAACAGCTTAACGCCGTTCGGGTGTTCGGTGACCAGCGTGTGGCTTTCGCCCGGCACTTCCAGGATCAGCCCGCCCGGCGTGGCCACCCAATCGTATTCGAGATAGCGCACCGAACCTTCCAGCACGACCATGGTAATCGTGCCGCGATGCAGGTGCGTGCCGATCGCGCCCGGGCCTTTCACCCACAGGATGTTCGAAAACAGGTTCTGGCGCACATCGAAAGCCAGGTGCTTGATAAAGGCGTTTTCGCCAAAGGGCACCCACGGGCTGTCGTCGTCGGTCAGGGCGTCGATGTAGCGGCCACCCGGGCTGTATTTTTCCACCAGCGCGCGCTGATCGAACGGTACGTTGACGATTTCTGCATAGGCCGAAGGCGGTGCGGTACGGTCTGCCATGATGTCTCTCTCCTTGGTTTGGTTTGGTTATGCTTTGCGCCGCGCCAGCACGAGCGGGGCGGTTTCATGAAGGAACAGGGCGAAAATCCCGCCGATCAGCGCCAGGCCGACCATCAGCCACAACGGCGCCTGCCGCCCGAACGCTTCGGACAGCTGCCCGGCCAGCGCCGGCCCGCCGGCACCGCCCACGATCTCGCACGAACCCATGCACAGGCCGAACACGGTGGCGGCCTTGTCGGGGCTGACGCTTTCCGAAGGAACGGTGGCCATGAACAGCGGGAACACCCCGTTCAGCGCCCAGCCGACAAAGAAGATCGCGGCCAGCCCCCAGGCGCTGCCCTGATAGTACAGCGCGCCCAGCGGCAGGATCACGGCGAGGAACGAAAAGCCGATCATCACCGGGCGGCGCCCGATCACGTCAGACAGGCCGCCGATCGAAAAGCTGCCCAGCGTGGCCGAAATGCCCAGCGCCCCCATCAGCCAGCTGGTGGTGGTCTGATCGAACTGACGGTTCTGCGTCAGGTAAAGCGGCATGAACGCCCAGCAAATCACCAGGTAGGCCACCAGCGCGATGCCCATCGCCACGCAGACCCAGATATTGCGAACTTTCAGCACTTCGCGCACCGCCGCGCCCCAATCGGCCAGCGAGCGGGCCAACGATTTTTTGGCCTGCAGCGATGCGGCCGGAGCCGCAACTGCGGCGCTGGGCGCGGCAGCGTGGTCATCCAGCACGAACCAGATCAAGGCCGCGCTGATCATGCCGGGAATCCCGGCCAGGTAGAACGCGTGCTGCCAGCCATACTTGCTGGCCAAAGCGACCAGCGCCACCGGCGCCACGAACGACCCGAAGAAATTGGAACCAAAGTTCTGCGCGATCCCTTGGGCCAGGCCGCGCCACTTTGGCTCAACCTCGGCCGCCACGATCGCGTGGCTGATCGGCATCACCCCGCCTTCGGCCACGCCCATCAGCACCCGCGCGCCGATCAGCATGGCAAAGCTGGCCGCCAGCCCGGTCAGGAACGAACAGGCCGAAAAGGCCAGCGTTGCCAGCACCAGCAGCAGCTTGCGATTGCCGACCATGTCGGACAACCGGCTGATCGCAAACGCGGCCAACGCCCATGTGAACGAGAAAATCCCTGCAACCGTCCCCACCTGCCCGTCGGTCAGCCCCAATTCGGGCTGCACGAACGGCATCAGGAAATTCAGCGAATTGCGATCAAAGAACACAATGCCGAAGTTCAGGCTGAGCAGCCCCACCACCAGCGCCTGATAACCGGCCGAACGGCGCGGTCCGGCAGCGTCGGCGGTGCTTGCGCTTCCCGCGGGTACTTGCTGCATCACTTCTCTCCCCCTTGCCGCCGGCCCTTTGGGTCCGGCCTGAAATTTACCGCCGGCCCTTTGGGTCCAGCCTTGAACCGTCAAATCAGATGAATGGCCGCACCGGGTCTGTCCCGTCCCAGTTCTGCGCGGCCTTCCAGAAACTTGTGAAATGCGCGTCCATGCCCGCGGTCACGGGCAGCAGCTCGATGAAACAGGGTGCGGCGCCGTCCCCGTTTTCCAGGAAGATCACATCGCCCCCGGTCGGCACCGGCGAGCGGAAGCATTCGCTCCACCCGCACGCGATATAATCGGCCCGCGCCGCGGCAACATCGGCCACGGCAATGCCGTGATGGTGCAGGCCATAGCCGCGCTGGGCGATCACTTCCTGATAGATCGATGGGTGATGGTCCAGCGGCTGGATCAGTTCGAACCAGGTCTGCCCGGAAAAACCCATGGCAATGCGCATATCGGCTTTGCTTTCCGCGCCGCGGTAAACCTGCGCGCCGGGCTGCAGGAAGCTGTCGATCACGAAGAACGGCCCCGCGCCAAGATCATGGACCCAGTGGGCGATTGCGGCATCGAGGTCTTCGACCACATAGGCCATCTGGGCCACACGGCCGAGCGCCTGCCCCCACCCCAGTTGCCGCATCACACATCCTCTCTGGAAATTGTATGTTATTACGCCTATTCTTGCCACAGGCACGACGAAGCGCAAGCACATTCTGCCAAGTTCAAATTGCACGAACCAGCGCAAAAACCCGGATCGGAGAGGATCATCATGGCTACCAACAACCGCATCACCTTTTACGACCTTCAGCACGCCAGCGGCTGCACCACCAGCCCGTTCGTCTGGGCCACGAAGTATGCGCTTAAGCACAAGGGGTTCGACCTTGATGTGGTGGACGGCGGGTTCACCGGCATCATGGACCGCACCGGCGGCCGCAGCGAGCGTTTGCCCGCGATCGTCGATGATGGGAAATGGGTGCTCGATTCGTGGCTGATCGCCGAATACCTTGATGAAACGTATCCCGACCGGCCTACCCTGATCGCCGATCCTTCGGTCAAGCCGCTGGTCGAATTCCTGGAAGGGTGGCTGTGGAAGACCGCCGTCAGCCCGTGGGTGCGCTGCTTTGCCGTGCAATATCGCGATCGCTGCAAGGCTGAGGACATCGGCTATATCACCGAAAGCCGCCTGCGGATGTGGGGCCAACCAGTGGAAGACATGGCCGCCGGCCGCGAAGAGGTGTTCCCCAAAGTCCTGCCCGAACTGGAACCGCTGCGCGGCCTGCTGCGCGAGCGCCAATGGCTGGGCGGCGATGCGCCCAACTATGCGGATTACCGCGCGCTTTCGGTGTTCCTATGGTGCGCCAGCGTGGCCGATGTGCCGCCGATGACCGATGACGAACCCCTGCGCGACTGGATCGACCGCGGGTTCGACCTGTTCGGCGGGCTGGGCCGGATTCCGGGGATGAGCCCGCTGTTCGGCTATCAGCCGCGCCTGGGCGATCCCGAGCCGTTTGACCGCACCCCGCGCGATTTCGGCCTGAACAAGCGCAACACCGGCCCGCAATCGACCGCCGCCGAAACCGCCCGCCTCAAGGGGTAACCGCGCCCCGCCCGTACCCGTTGCCCACCCCCGGTTGCCCGCCCCCTTTGCAAGCAAGCCAGACTTGCGGCACAAGGGCGGCAGCAATCGGGGCGACAGCAATCGGGGGACACGTGATGCAGGGCAAATCAGCGCCCAAATCAGCGCAAGGCGCGATCGACTGGGACGCGCTGCCCAATGGCGGCGACCTGTTCGGCGAACTCCACTTGGCCGAAACCGCGCAGGCGGCTGGCACCGCGGGCGAACGCTTTGCCCTGTTCCCAGGCCTTGCGCTGTGCGGCGTGGCAGCAGCTGCCGCGGCGTGGCTGTCTGACCATTATGGTTTCCCGATCATCCTGCTGGGGCTGCTGGTAGGGCTATCGCTGAATTTCATTTCGCACGATCCGCGCACCCACCGCGGACTGGATTTCGCATCGCGCAACTGCTTGCGGGTCGGCATTGTCGTGCTGGGGCTGCAAGTCACCATCGCCCAGATCGTGGCGCTGGGCGCAGCGCCGTTCGCCGCGCTGGTGGTGGTGATGGCGGTGACATTTGCCGCCGGGATGCTGGGCGCGCGGCTGTTCGGGCAATCGGCCTATGCCGGGATGCTGGCGGGCGGCGCCACCGCGATCTGCGGGGCCAGCGCCGCGCTGGCGCTATACGGGGTGATCGGCAAGAACCGGCTTAGCCAGGCGCAATTCGCGCTGACGCTGGTGGGGGTTTCGCTGGCCAGCGCGATGGCGATGTCGGTCTATCCCGCCCTGGCCGCCGAACTGGGGCTGAGTGACCGCGAAGCCGGCTTCCTGATCGGCGCATCGATCCACGATGTCGCGCAGGCCATCGGCGGCGGCTATGCCTTTTCAGACGTTGCCGGGGGCTATGCCACGATCGTCAAGCTGGCGCGCGTGGCCCTGCTGGCGCCGATCGTGGTGCTGGTCAGCCTGGCAATCGGACAAGACGGCGTAGCCGGGCCGCAGCCGATCTGGCGGCGCCTGGCCCTGCCGTGGTTCATCGTGGCGTTTCTGGGCGTGGTGGCGCTGAACAGCATGGTGGCGCTGCCCCAAGAAGCCACGCGCGCCTGCCTGACCGGATCAAAAGCGCTGCTGCTGCTGGCCGTAACCGCCACGGCCATGCGCAGCCGGATGGACCTGCTGCTGCAAATGGGCTGGCGGGCGGCCGTGCCCGTGGTCATCGCATCGCTGGCCAGCTTTGCCGCATCGCTGGGCTTTGCAGTGCTGCTGCTCTGACGCGCGCAGCCAAGCCTAAATCACGAAATCCAGGCCTAGATCACGAAATCGAGGATTGCCGGCATCGTCGCAGTAAGCGGCGCGCGCCGCCGGTTGGCCACCATCCGGTCATGCAATGTGGTAACTTGCAGGCTGCCGGTCTTGACGAACAGGAACGGCAACAACCCGTGGATCAGGCACGCGATCCCGCCAAGGATCATGCGCACCCCGAACCCGCCAGCCATCGCCAGATGCTCGCCATAACTTTCGCCAACGCTGGCGGGATGGTCGGTAAACAGCTTGGCGGGGTCAATCACGGCAATCTCCTTGGATTGACGATATTTTGCTCCAGCGCTAACGCGATTTCATCACCTTATTTATAGCTATTTCGGCATTTTGCGGTTAATTTATCCCAATTATGTCGGAAAATACGCAAATTGATTCGATCGACTGGGCCATCCTTGGCGTCTTGCAGGCCGATGCTTCGCTGCCGGTGCATGAAGTGGGCGAGCGCGTGGGCCTGTCCAGCAATGCCTGCTGGCGGCGGATCAGGCGGCTGGAAGATGCCGGCGTGATTGCGCGGCGGGTGGCCTTGCTCGATGCCGATAAGCTGGGGTTGGCCACCACGGTGTTTGTTGCGATCCGCACCAACCGCCACGATCCGCAATGGCTGGAAGCCTTTTCGCGCGGGATCGCCGGGCTGGACGAAGTGATCGAATGCCACCGCATGGCCGGCGATGTCGATTACCTGCTCAAGCTGGTGGTGCGCGACATCGCGCACTATGACCGGATCTACCGCAAGCTGATCGCCGCCGTGCCGGATCTGACCGATGTCAGTTCGACGTTTTCGATGGAGCGGATGAAGGCCACTACCGCGCTTCCCCGCCCCGTCTGAAAGCCGTGCCCTATCGCCCCGGATGCAACCGCATCGCCGCGCCGCCGCCGGGGGCCAGCCACAGCGTGATCGTATCGCCCCGCTTCACCGTGCGGGTTTCGTAGGCGATGTTGAACCGGGCCGCGCTGGCATAAGTGGCGCCTTCGCCGTCCTTATAGATCGTGGCGGTATAAGTCTTGCCGGGGGCCAGGAAATCCAGCGTCAGCGTGACCGTGCGGGCATCGGCATTGTTGGCGCCGCCGGCGTACCAGTCCTCGCTGGCGCGATCCTTGCGCGCGAAGATGGCGAACTGGCCCACTTCGCCGGCGATCAGGTGGCTTTCAGCCCAATCGGTGGGAACTTTGCTGATGAAATCCAGCTCGCGCGGGTGTTCCAGCAGCTTTTCAGGATAGTCCGCCGCCATCTGGATCGGCGAATAGATCGCAAGGTACAAGCCCAGCTGCTTGGCCAGCGTGGAGGCCAATGGCACGTGATTGGCGCCTTCAAGGCTCAGCACGCCGGGGGTAAAGTCCATCGGACCAGACAGCATCCGGGTATAGACCAGGTTCACTTCGTGCCCCGGCGGGTTCGCAAACTGGCCCCAGGCGTTGTATTCCATGCCCCGCGCGCCTTCGCGGTCGATCCAGTTGGGATAAGTGCGGCGCAGCCCGGTGTCCTTGACCGGTTCGTGGGCATTAATCGCGATGTGATACTTGGCCGCGGTTTGCACCACGTTCAGGTGATGCTGCACCTGACGCTGGCCATCGTGCCATTCCATCCGCACTTCGCCCGGATTATCGCCGGGAGCGATGATCCCGCCCGCATCGGCAACATAGCCGGTCTTGACCGTATCGATGCCAAGGCCCGCATAATACTTCATCGCGGCATCAAGCTGGGCTTCGTAATTGGCGATATTGCCGCCGGTTTCGTGGTGGCC
>JBJOPJ010000001.1:0-46484 GCA_046050825.1 Pseudomonadota bacterium | reverse complement strand
TTCCGATCTGCCGCCTTGCGTTGCAGTTCCCCGTTTGTGTTAGAAAGGCGAGCAGACCGCTATGAAATTTGCGATCGTTGGCGCCGGAATGGCCGGGCTCTCCTGCGCCGCAGCCTTGGCCGACATTGGCCATGAAGTCATCCTGCTGGACAAGGCCCGCGGCCCCGGCGGGCGCATGTCTACCCGACGGATCGACACGCCGCTGGGCGAAGCCAGCTTCGATCACGGGGCGCAATATTTTACCGCGCGCGATCCCGGCTTTCGGGCGCAAGTGGCAGGCTGGGCGCAGCGCGGGGTGGTCGCCAGCTGGCCCTTGCCGGCACCCGATGCCTGGGTTGGCACGCCAAGCATGAACGCCGTCATCAAAGACATGGCGAACGATCGGGACGTGCGTTGGGGCGTCCATGTCGACAGGATCGAACGGTGCGGCGGCCACTGGCTGGTAAGCGCCGGAGACGCGCAGTTCGAAGGGTTTGATGCGGTGCTGATCGCCGTCCCGGCCGAACAAGCCTTGCCGTTCGTATCGCTGCACGATTTCCTGATGGCCCGCGAAGCGATGCTGGCCCGATCTCAGCCGTGCTGGACCGCAATGTTCACGTTTGCCCAGCCCCTGCCCGGCGATCACGCGATGATCCGGGATCGGGGCGCGCTAGGCTGGGCTGCGCGCAACACTGCCAAGCCCGGCCGGGGCGCCATCGAAGGCTGGGTGGTGCAGGCTCGGCCCGAATGGTCCACAGCCCATCTCGAGGACGATCCCGAACAGGTCTGCACCCACTTGCTGCGCGAACTGGCCGATACGCTGGGTGCTGCGATCCCCACCCCGATCATGGCCAGCGCTCACCGCTGGCGCTATGCGATGAGCGCTGGTCTGGGACTGGGCTCGCTCTGGAACGCCGAACTGGGATTGGGCGTGTGCGGCGATTGGCTGCTGGGTCCGCGGGTGGAATGCGCGTGGCTATCTGGACAACACCTGGCCCGCCGCATCCTTGAAACCGCGCAGGAACGCGCCGCCTAGAATGGAATTTCGGTCCCGTCCCACGCAAACAGCTTGCCCGAATCTTCCGCATTCAATCGCTCCATCACACCTAGTAGCGCTGCCGCGCTCTGCTCGGGAGACAGCAATTGCCCGGCCGGTATGTGGCGCTGAAACGGTGCCGATAGGCCCGTGGCGACCGTTCCGGGATGCAGCGCCACGCACACGGCTTGCGGATGACGCAGAGCCAATTCGATCGCCCAAGTCCGCACCAGCATATTAAGCGCAGCCTTCGACGCGCGATAGGCGTGCCATCCCCCAAGGCGGTTATCGCTGATCGAGCCGACCCGCGCAGAAAGCACCGCAAACGCGGCTTTCCGATCGCGGGGCAAGTGCGCCAAGGCGTGTTTGGCGATCAGCGCGGGGCCAATCGTGTTGATCCGCAAGGCCTGCTCAAACGCGGTGGCATCAATCGCCCGCCACGACTTTTCCGGCTGCAGTGCTGCGGCATGCAGCACCCCGGTTGCCACGACTACCAGATCGATCGGCCCGTCTGCCGCGGCGCCAGCCACGGCCGCTGCGATGCTGGCTTCGTCTTCCAGCGAAAACGCCAGTGGGGTCACCCCGCGCCGGGCCGCCGCGGGGTGGCGCGCAGCGGCATAAACTTGCGCGCAGCGCGGATCTGCCGCCAGCGCCCGGGTCAGCGCAGCACCAATCCCGCCGGTACTGCCGAACACCAGTGCGCGATAACCCGCAGCAAAACTGGCCAGCGAAAGCGCAGTCATAAATCGGTTCCGTGCTGGTCCAGATGATCCAGAAAGCCGGCGGCCTGGGTCCGCAATTCGGCTTGGCGATCCGGCTCGATCCGATCCCAGGTCCGATACATCTGCGCCATCCGAGGATTACGCTCAAAGCGCGCGCGATGCCGGGCCAGAAAATCCCAGTACAGGGCATTAAGCGGGCACGCCGTGGGGCCGGTCTTCTGCTTCACCGCGTAACGGCACGTGCGGCAGTGGTCCGACATGCGATCGATATAGGCGCCGCTGGCCGCATAGGGCTTGGACCCCAGCAGCCCGCCGTCGGCAAACTGGCTCATGCCAATGGTATTGGGCGCCTCGACCCATTCGAACGCATCGGCGTAAACCGCCAGATACCATTCGTGCAGGGCATGGGGATCGACCCCGGCCAACAGGGCGAAATTGCCGGTTACCATCAGGCGCTGGATATGATGGGCATAGGCCTCCTCGCGAGTTTGGCCTATCGCCGCCGCCATGCAGGCCATCTCGGTGCGCCCGGTCCAATACATTGCCGGAAGCGGCCGCTGCGCACCCAAGGCGTTGCGCCGCACGTAATCCGGCCCTTCGCGCCAATAAATGCCGCGCACATACTCGCGCCAGCCAATGATCTGGCGAATAAACCCTTCGACCGAATTGAGCGGGGCATCGCCGCGCCGGTAAGCCGCTTCGGCCATCCGGCAGAGCGCCAAGGGATCAAGCAGGCCGACATTCACCATCGGCGCCAGCACGCTGTGGAACAGAAACTTTTCCCCGGTCAGCAGCGCATCCTGATAATCCCCAAAGCGGGGCAGCGCGGTGCTGATAAAGGCCTGTGCCGCCTGCTCGACATCGGCCCGGGTCACCGGCAGCCAGAATGGTTCAAGCGTGCCAAAGTTCGTTGCAAAGCGTTCTGCCACCAACCGCAGCACCGCCGCCGTGGTGGCATCAGGCGCAAAGCGAAGCGGGCGGGGCATGAACATATCGGCCGCAGCGGGCTTGCGGTTGTCATGATCGAAATTCCACTGCCCGCCAGCCGGCTGGTCGCCGTCCATCAGCAGCCCGGTCTTGCGGCGCATCATGCGGTAGAAATATTCCATCCGCAGCGTCTTGCGGTCCGCCGCCCACGCGCGAAAGTCGGCGTGGCTGCAAATGAAGCGATCATCCTCGACAATGCTGGGCGTCGGCGCCCAGCCCTGCATATCGGCAAGAACCCGCCATTCACCCGGCTCGGTCACGCGCACCATGCTGGCGCCGTGGCGCCGCACGGCCCGCTGCACTTCCCCGCCCAAGGTCCCAGTGTTGTCGGGATCATCGAGCTGCACATAATCCACCGCCCACCCCGCGCTCCGCAGCTCGTCGGCAAAGTGGCGCATCGCGGCAAAGATGAACGCGATCTTCTTCTGGTGGTGCCCCACATAGCTGGCTTCGGCGCCGACTTCGGCCAGCAGAACCACCGTTTCGGCCGGATCGCAGCCGCGCAGCGCGGCTATTTTCGGGCTGAGCTGGTCCCCCAGAATGAGCGTGATGACGCGCGCCATGGTCGTTGCTTATCGGGTGGAAAACGCGGCCAGCACCGGCCTGCGGGGAAGATTTGCTTGCACCATGCCTCCGACAACTTCCAGCGCGACCATGCGCGGCATTAACCCCATCGCGCACCCGCCTCTATATGGCCCTAAGGGCACGTCGCGGCTGCCGGCCCACGCTGCGCCGGACGGAGCCTTGTCGCGATTAGGCTGACAGCGCCGTGAGGCAAAGCTGATGCCTTATACCCGCAATGCGTCAGACAATCCGGTTGGCGGTGGATGGCAGCGCGCGCTGACCTTCCGTGATGGCATTTTTTAGAAATGCGCGTGCGGCGATGAACAACCAAATTCCGACAAGCCCATGGAACAAGTGCCAAGCGATGGCAGGATGTGCGGGGCGCAGGGCGGCGGCGATCAATTGGGCCGGCAGCAGCAGGAAAAATCCGGCGGCGCTGGCATAAGCACGGCCCTGACCCAGACCAAGCGTCAGCGCCGTTCCCGCAATCAACAGCAAGGCGGAAACGGGGACGACCAAGCCGGGCCAAGCCACACTGGTGACGGCCAGCATAACACTGATGACCAGCGTGTTACTCAGGCTCTGCTGCCGTAAGGCGCAAACCATGCAGGTCAGTCCAAAAACGGCGCCAGCGCGGGACAGCAACTGGTGCAGGGCAATCACCAGACCGCCCAGATCACCCGCGATCTGGACCGCGCCAACCAGTCCGGCCAGTCCGAACGGCAGCAGCCCCACTGCTGCCAAGGGGCTTTTCTGATGCAGCCGCCAGGCGCCGGTCAGTCCGGCTGCAGCAACAAACAACTCGCTCAACGCATAATGGCCGGGCAGCGCAGGAAGCATGGCTAGGCCGCCCGGTCAGGCAGCGGTGATGCGCGCCCGCGGCCAGCAAAACCGGCCGCGTGTCGGAGCGTTGCCGTGTCTTGCCGCGATCCGTCGTGGCTCCATCCCGGTGGGGCAAAAATATAGGCCAACCTGTGGCGCAGGCGCAGGCCGGGTTGGGCAACGTCGCGGGCAATCCCGATATATTCGTGGGTCAGCACCGTAACGGGATTAAGCGTATCGAGGTGTTTGACCAGCCCATAGCAGGGTGGGTCATCGGCGCGCTCTGGCTCAAAGCTGCCGAACAGTTTGTCCCACACGATCAGTGTGCCGGCATAGTTGGCATCCAGATAGCGCGGGTTGTTGCCATGGTGCACGCGGTGATGTGACGGCGTGTTGAAAATCGCCTCAAACCAGCGGGGCATTCGGTCAACCGTCTCCGTATGCAGGAAGAACTGGTACGTGGCATTAAGAATGCCGCAAAACGTGACCATCACCGGGTCGAACCCGGCCAGCACCAGCGGAATTTTCAGGAGCATCGTACCGGTGAAATGCTTGGTCCACGATTGGCGCAGAGCGATCGGCAGGTTGTAGTTGGTGCTCGAATGGTGAACCACGTGCATCGCCCATACCCAGCGCACGCGGTGGGCAAGGCGGTGATGAACATAAAAGCGCAAATCATCGAGCACGAAACACAGCCCAAAAGTCAGCCATGTAACCGGCACGGTCGCCAGGCGGAACGGCTCTACCGCGGCCAGGATCCCAAGGGTGATGAACGCGCTCAGCGCATTGGCCGGCTCGCTCAGGTAACCCAGCGCGATGCTCATGAAACTGTCTTGCCACGGGGTTGTTCCCTTGCGGCGGAATACCCGGATCGCGATCTGTTCCACCACGATCAGCGCAAGAAACGCCAACGCTGAAAATAGCGTGATATTGGCGTGGATCAGTTGTGCCGCACTCATGCCGATACCCTCGTTTTCAGCGGCAGGGTAACGCAGCACATACTGTCCATCAATTGAATAGATGTCGTGAATTTGATACCAATTGGAACATGTCATTCGATCTTACGCTGATCCGGCGGTTTGAAGCCGTTTATCGGCGCGGCAGCTTTTCGCGGGCTGCGGAAGAATTGGGCATGACCCATTCGGCCATGACCAAGAGCATCTCCACGCTTGAAGAGCTGTGGGGTGTTCGGCTGTTCGAACGCACCACCCGCTCGGTCATGCCCACCGCTGCGGGGCGCCGTCTGGCCGAACTGGCGCCGGAATTGCTGGCCCATGCGGCCCAGGGCAAGGACCGTGTCCTGGCCGCGGCCCGGCGACTGTCGATAGCCTGCGGCCCGGCCGTGATCGACTGCTTCATCCCGGGCGCATTGCTAGCCTTGGATCGGGACCACCCCGGCGCAACAGTCGAGGCTGAAACATTGCCACCCGATCTGGCGGTTGAAAGGCTGCTGCAACGCCGCGCGCAACTGTTGCTGTATCATGAGGATTCGGTGGCCGCCTTCGCCGTTCGGCGCGATCTCAAGATCAGACGGATTGTGAGCGAACCTTACCACTTGCTCTGCGCGAAGGGGCATCCCGCCGCGACCGAGCGTGATTTTGCAGCCTTGTTGCAACATGACTGGGCGATCGCAGGGTTCGATCCCGGCTTTGTGGCCAATCTTGATCCGACCCGCCGCGAAACGCTGCGACGCGCCGGGTTTCCCCGCTTTCGCTTGTCGAGCCAAAATGCGTGTATCCAACTGGCGAAAAGCGGCACGGTCGTAACCATGGTACCGCGCTCGGCGGCATTAGCGGCCTGCCTGGATGGAGGCCTGGTCTCGCGGGAAATTCACGGCGAGGTTCGGCCACTGGTGCTAACGGCAGTAACGCTTGCGGAGGTTGCGGATCCATTGGCCGAAGCCGTGATCGGACTGCTCGAACGGAACTGCAATTAAAGCGGCAAACGCAGGCAAGTTGCGACCAGACTGGCCGCCGCCACGGACCCCATTGAAGCAAAAGCTTGGACGCACGCTTGGCGACGCCTTGCATATTGGACCTCGCCACTGCACTGTTGCCGGGAAGAGGAGAGTGATCTGAAATGCTGAAGATGAAGGCGTTTCCCGCCGCGATGCTGCTGTCGCTGTGCCTGCCGGCGATCGCTGCAGCCGATGAGGCGCCCGGTTCGCCCGCGGCCACGCTATGGCATGGCGGACCAATCCTGACGATGAATAGCCCCCGCCCGCGCACCGTTCAGGCGGTGGTCGAACGCGGCGGCATGATCGTTTATGCCGGAACCGAAGCAAAGGCCCGCAAGCTCGCGGGCAAGCAAGCGGCCGACCGCGACCTGCATGGGGCAACCATGCTGCCCGGCTTTGTCGATGCCCATTCCCACTTCGTCATGGCGATGCAGGTTGCCAGTGGGATCGACCTGCAAGACCCGGAATACGGGGTCCACGACATCCCCAGCCTGATGGCCGCGCTCCGCGCCGGGATCGAGGCCCGCCATATCGCACCGGGCGGTTGGGTGATCGCTTGGCAGTACGACGAACGAAAGCTGGCCGAACAGCGCCACGTAACCCGCGCCGAGCTGGACGCGGCGCTGCCCGGCTACAACGTGGTGCTGATCCATTTCACCGGCCACGGACTGGCCGTAAACAGCGCCGCGATGGCCCTGGCCGGGATCACCGACAACACGCCCAACCCCGCCGGCGGGGTGACCCTGCGCGATGCAGCGGGCAAGCCGAACGGGGTGTTTTTCGAAAATGCCGCTTACCCGGTGTACATGAAGGTGCCGCAGCTTAGCCCTGAACAGCGCCTCGCCGCGCTGGATGCGGCGCAGCGCAAATATGCCCGCAACGGCTTCACCCATGCACAGGACGGGGCTGCGAACCTGCCCGATGTAGACTTCTTCCTAAGCGCACCGGCGCAGGCGCATCTGAAACTTGATCTGGCGGTGCTGCCCACCAGCCAGAACCTCGACACGCTGATCCAGCGCGATAGCGTGAAGTTCGGCACGTATCAGGGCCACGTCAAGCTGGAGGGGATCAAGTTCGTCCTCGATGGCTCGCCCCAGGCCCGCACGGCCTATTTCACGCACGATTACGCCAATGGCGCGCCCGATGGACACCACCCGTGGCACGGCACGTCGAACATGACGCAAGAACAGTTCAATACCGATGCCGCGCGCGCCCATGCCCGGGGTTGGCAACTGTTCGTCCATGCCAATGGCGATGCGGCGATCGACATGGCGATCAAGGGCTTTGACGCGGCCGGGATCACGGCCAAGGACGATGCCCGCCCGGTGGTGATCCATTCGCAGTTCCAGCGCCCGGACCAGCTGGCCGCGTACCAGCGGATCGGCGTTGGGCCGGCCTATTTCAGCAACCACACGTATTACTTCGCGGATATTCACCGCAGCAACTTCCCGGCAGACGTGGTTGCGTTCATCAGCCCGTTTCAGGCGGCGCTGAAAGCCGGGCTGCACCCCTCGAACCATTCGGACGCACCCGTGACCCCGCTCGATCCGATGACCCAGCTGTGGAGCAGCATGACCCGCACTTCGCAGACCGGGGTGATCAGCGGCGCCGACCAGCGGCTCTCGGCCTGGGAAGGCCTGAAAATGCTGACGGCCGGTCCCGCCTGGCAAATCTTCGAGGAAAACCGCAAGGGCCGGATCAAGGTTGGCCTGCTGGCCGACTTCGTGGTGCTGGACAAGAACCCGCTGACCACGCCGGTCGACCAGATTCGCGCGATCAAGGTGCTGGAAACGGTCAAGGAAGGGCGAACCGTGTGGCAGCGCCAGAACTGACCGGACGGCGATTCTGCGAATCGCCACAAAATCTAGGTATTATTGATACTTAGATTGAGTAGTGGTGCCCAGAAGAGGACTCGAACCTCCACGCCCTTGCGAGCGCCAGCACCTGAAGCTGGTGCGTCTACCAATTCCGCCATCTGGGCACGGGGCATAACGCAAAAGCGCGCTACGCCGGGTAGGAGGGCGCCACTAGCGGGGGGTGGGGGGGCTTGTCAACGGGCGAGTTCGCCTTGGCGCAGATTATCTGGCTTACCTGTTATTTGGCCCCTGTTATTTGGCCCCTGTGATTTAGCCTGCGGTTATTTGAACAGCACGAACGCCATCACGGCCGGGCGCCGCGGGTGATCAGGCGCACCGCGGCGTGGCGCAGGGCATCGAACGCGTGGGCATCGTCCAGCTTGCCAGCCATGCGCAGCACGATCAGCCCGTGCAGCGCGGCCCAATAAGCATGCGCGATCAGGTCTGGATCGCCATCGAGCAGCCCGGCTGCAACCATTTCGCGGACATAAGCCGTCAGCGTGCGATTCGAGCGCTGCTCGGCGCGGTGCAGATCGGGGGATTTTTCGCCTTCCTCCTGTTCATACGCGAACATCAACTGGTAGGCGGCGGGTTCCTGCCGGGCAAATTCGACATAGGCATCGCCGATAGCGCGGCTGCGGTCCCACAAGTCATCGGTGCTATCGTGCGCGGCTTCGATCCGGTCGGAAAAACGATCGTGCGCCGCGATCCGCACAGCCTCCAGCAACTGCGCCTTGCTGGCGTAATAGCGATAGAGCGAAGCCGCCGTCCAACCCAGTTCGCCGGCAATCGAACGCAGCGAAATCGCGCCCGGACCGTGCAGCGCAATCTGGCGTTCGGCCACGCGGCGGATCCGCTCGCGCACGCCCAGCACTTGGTCTTCGGTTAGCAGCACAGCCATGCGCTTGTCATACTAAACAGCGTTCGTTATGCAATCGCAAACACGACAAGAACGAGGAGAGAGGGCATGGCTGCAGGCTATCGGACGATCGCCATCGAAAAGCGGGGCGAAGTGGATTGGCTGACGCTTAACCGGCCCGATGCGCTCAATTCGATCAGCCTCGAAATGGTCGGCGAACTGAACGACTATTTTGGCAAGCTGTACCACGATGGCAGCGTGCGGGTGGTGGTGATGCGCGGCGCGGGCAAGGCGTTCTGCGCCGGGCTGGACATCAAGGAACACGCCGACCGCGATGCCGTGCCATTCGGCGGGGGCTATGGCTTTCAGGGCTATCTGGCCGATGTTTACATCAAGATGCGGCGCTGCCCGCAAGTGATCGTATCGCTGATCCACGGCCCGGCCTGCGGCGGCGGGTTTGCCTTCGCGCTGGCCAGCGACATCCGCATCGCCGGCGAAAGCGCGCGGATGAACGCGGCCTTCATCCGCATCGGCCTGTCATCGTGCGACATGGGGGTAAGCTATTTCCTGCCGCGCCTGGTGGGCGGATCGATCGCGGCGGAGCTGATGCTGACCGGGCGGTTCATCAAGGCGGACCGGGCGCTGGCCGTGGGGCTGGTGGCCGAAGTGGTGCCGGACGATCAACTGGAAGCCGCCGCCGCACCATGGATCGACGATCTGCTGAACGCGTCCCCGATGGGCCTGCGGATGACCAAGGAGGGGCTGGCAATGGCGATCGACGCGTCCAGCCTGGAAGCCGCGATGGCGATCGAAAACCGCAACCAGGTGATGACCGGCAAAAGCCCCAACTTTGCCGAAGGGATGCGCGCCTTCATGGAAAAGCGCCGCCCCAACTATGTCCCCGAATAACCCGATCTGAACGGACCCCGCCATGAACGCTCACGCCCCAATCGGCCTTGCCAAGTACCCGCACGTGTTTGCGCCGCTCAAGGTTGGCCACACCACGATCCGCAACCGCATCCTGATGGGTTCGATGCACACCGGGCTGGAAGACGTGCCCAACGCGGCCGAGCGGCTTTCGGCCTATTTCGTCGAACGCGCCAAGGGCGGCGTGGGGATGATCATCACCGGCGGGATCACCCCGCACCACACCGGCGGCAAAGGGGCCAAGCTGTCGGAACCGTCGGAAGTGGCGCTGCACCGGCAGGTCACCGATGCGGTCCACGCCGCCAGCCCGGATGTGAAGATCTGCATGCAGATCCTGCATTCCGGCCCGCTGGCGCACACCCCCGATTGCGTTGGCCCGTCGGCGGTGAAATCGCGGATCGGTGCTTATACCCCGCGCGAACTCGACGAAGCGGGCATCGAAGAACAGATCGCGGCCTTTGCCAATTGCGCCGCGCTGGCCAAGCAGGCGGGCTATGACGGGGTCGAGATCATCGGCTCCGCCGGCTACCTGATTTCGACGTTCCTGGTGCAGCACACCAATTTGCGGACCGATCGCTGGGGCGGTTCGTGGGACAACCGCATGCGCTTTCCGGTGGAAGTGGTGCGGCGCGTGCGCGCGGCGGTGGGGCCAGATTTCATTCTGGTGTTCCGCATTTCGGCAATGGACATGTTGCAAGAAGGGCTAGCGTGGGACGAAGTGGTCAGCCTGGCCCAGGCGCTGGAAGCCGAAGGGGTGGACGTGATCTCCACGCACTTCTGCTGGCACGAAAGCTTTGTTCCGACGATCGCCACGATGGTCCCGCGCGCGGCCTTTGCCGGGGTTACCGGGCGGCTGAAAAAAGCGCTGTCGATCCCGCTGATCACCAGCAACCGCATCAACATGCCCGATGTGGCCGAAGCCGTGCTGGCCCGCGGCGATGCCGATATCGTTTCGATGGCGCGGCCGATGCTGGCCGACCCAGACCTGGTCAACAAGGCGCGCGACGGCCGCGAGGACGAAATCAACACCTGCATCGGCTGCAACCAGGCCTGTCTTGACCACACTTTTACCGGCCAGCTTACCAGCTGCCTGGTCAACGCGCGGGCCTGCCGCGAAACCGAACTGAACTATCCCGCCGTCATCACCGCCAAACGCATTGCGGTGGTGGGTGCGGGGCCAGCCGGGCTGGCCTTTGCCACCATCGCCGCGCGGCGCGGACACCGCGTAACCCTGTTCGATGCCGACAGCGAAGTGGGCGGGCAATTCAATCTGGCCAAGCGCATTCCCGGCAAGGAAGAGTTTTACGAAACCTTGCGCTATTTCGCGCGCGAGATCGCGGTGACCGGGGTGGAGCTGAAACTGAACACCCGCGCCGATGCCGCGGCATTGCAGGCGGGCGGCTTTGACGAAGTGGTGATCGCCGCCGGGATCGAACCGCGCACCCCGGCCCTGCCCGGCATCGATCACCCCAAGGCGGTGGGTTACATCGACGTGATCATGGGCCGTGCCAAAGTTGGCCAGAAAGTGGCGATCATGGGCGCGGGCGGGATTGGCTTCGACGTGGCCGAACTGATTACCCACGCAGGGACGTCGGCATCGCTCGATATCGACGTTTTCGCCAAGGAATGGGGGATCGATTTCAAGCATCACCCGCGCGGCGGCGTGACCGGGGTGGAACCGGTGGTGGCCAGCAACGGCCGCGATGTTACCCTGCTGCAGCGCAAGACCAGCGCCGTTGGCCGGGGGCTGGGCCGCACCACCGGGTGGACCCACCGGCTGACCTTGCAGCGGCGCGGGGTGAAGATGGTGGCCGGGGTCGATTACCTGAAGATCGATGACGCCGGCCTGCACGCCGTCGTCAATGGCGAACCCGTGCTGTTCGATGTCGATACCGTGATCGTCTGCGCCGGGCAGGAACCCGCGCGCGGCCTGCACGATGCGCTGGCGGCCGCCGGCGTGCAATCGCACCTGATCGGCGGCGCATTGGAAGCCGGCGAACTGGATGCCAAGCGCGCAATCAAGCAGGCATCGGAACTGGCGGCGGTGATCTGAGCCGGGCCGGCGGGGTGGATCGGCAAACGAAGCGGTAGGGAGGATCGGCTATTGCACTTCGTAATAGTCGATCACCACGCTGTCCGGATTGCGGATCCCGCGCCCCACGAACACCGCGCGCTGCAACCAGCCTTGGGCCGCGCTGCCCGCTTTGAACACCGGCGCGGTGCGGAAATAGTATAGCGCGGGATCCACCTTTTCGCCCTTGGCCAAACGCTGGGTCACTTCGGGGCTGGCCACGCGCACGCCGGGATTGGTGATTTCGATCACCGTGCCATCATCGGCTTTCAGGAAATAGCGGGCCTCGATCCGGGTCAGCCCGCCCGGCAGGATCGTTTGCCAATCGCCGCCGCCCGGCAGCACCGCGCCATGCAGGCGCGGGCCGTAAACTTCGCCGCCAGTAATCGCGATGAAGCGGCGGCGGCCGCCATCGGCATCCCCCACTTCCACCGGCGGGGCCAGCGTGACCCGCACCGAAAAGGCATAAGCCAACCCCGGCGCCGGGGCCGAAACGCCCGGATCGGGCGCGGCCGAAGCCATGACCGGCGATGTGATAAAAGCCGCCGCGATAGCGGCTAAAAACGGGCGCAGCGCAGTCATCGTGGTGTCTCCTGATAATCCCGAACGATCGCCATCCGGGCCGACTGGAACGAACCCAGCCACAAAGCCCCGCCGCTGAGCGCGGCCGCGGACACGCCATTGAAGCCCAGCTGGGGATGGCCATAGGCGAACGTCGCAACCCGGTGGTTCGCCAGATCCAATTCGCCCACCACCCAGCCGCGGTGGCACAGCATCGGATCGGCCTTGCCATCCACCACTTTGCGCAGGCCCCCGCAGGCGGGTTCATCCAGCCGCATCCCGGCGAGCAACAAGTGCCCGCCGGTCCAGTGGATGTTATCAGGCATGAAATCCGGCGCGGCGATCACCGTCTGCGGCTGGCGGGTATCGCGCCGATCATAAACCGCCACCGCGTGCAGGCCGAA
The DNA here is from genome assembly GCA_046050825.1 of Pseudomonadota bacterium. GTDB lineage: Bacteria > Pseudomonadota > Alphaproteobacteria > Sphingomonadales > Sphingomonadaceae > Novosphingobium. Next base: position 33,739 of record JBJOPJ010000001.1, on the reverse strand, counting down.
CGCCACCACATAAAACCGCTGTTCATCGGGATCGATTTCCAGCCCGTTGTTGCCCGGCAATTCGGTGCCGGGCAGCAGCGTGAAAGCCCCATCGCCCGGCCGCCATTGCCATACCCCGCCCGTGATCTTACCCAGCATGAAATCGCCGATCGTGGTGCCGGGCCGGGTCAGCACCGTGGTCAGAATCGTGCCATCGGCAAATGCCGCCACGGCATTGCCAACTTGCCCGGCGGGCAGCGGCTGGCACCCGCGCCAGATCAACCGGGGTTCGCCTTTGTCGGTGTGAACGTCAAACGCCTCGATCGCTTCGCGCCCGCCGTGATTCACCGCCAGCAGCTGCCAGCGCTGCGGCGCAACTTGCCGCAGCGACAGCCCGCGCGCGTTGAACAGCGCCGGATCAAGCGGGCCGGGGCATTGGGGAAAGCGCGCCCGGTCCCACGCCAGTTGCGCGGGCGCGGCGCTGTACCAGCGGCGAAAACTGCGCGCCTTGCCATCGACCAGCTTCAACCCCGCGCCGGGCATGAAACCGCTGGCCACCAGCCAATCGGTGCCGGGAATAGCCAGCACGTCTTCGGGCTTTTCCGGCCCGCAGACATAGTCCAGCTCAGCATCGGGCGGGCACACCGCGCTATCTTGCGCCCGCGCTGGAGCGGCGACACAGGCCAGCCCGGCACAGGCCAGCCCGATAGGCGCCAGCGCGGCCAGCAGGGCAAGGCCCGCGCGCCGCATCAATCGCGCGGCTTGGTTCCGGCGGGGCGGGTCTGCGCGGCGCTGCCGGCAAACAGCCCCATATCGGCCAGGTGCGGCCAGCTGATCGGCTTGCTTTCGGTTCCCAGCCAGATCAGGCGCGGACGCGCCGGATCGAACCGCGGCCATTGCCCCAGCGCCGGGCTAGTGGGCACGCCGCTGCGCGCGAACGACAGCAACGCGGCTGACATTTCACCTTCCAGCGCAACATCGCCCGGCTCCCAGTTCCGCGTCACCCGGAACAAGTTCAGCGCAGCGCGGGTCCGCAGCCAATAGGGCACATCGCCGGTGTGATAGGCCCCGACGGTGGCCGGATCGTGATCGCTGAAAGTAATGCCGGGGGCATAAGGCTGGCGGCGAGTGAACAGATAGGCATAGGCCGCGGCCTTGCCGTAGCGCTGCTGCGCCTTGGCCCACTGCGCCATTTGCAACCCAACCGTGCTGTCGCGCGCGATATCCGCCGCGGCGCGGGCGGGATCGGCCCCGGCATAAGCGGCCAGAATGGCAGCGGCGGTTTGCGGATAGCGCGCGCGCAGCGCCGCATCGAGATCGGCCGCGCTGGCCACCGGCCCCAGCGGTCGGAAGCTTTCATCGCGGGTATAGCCGATCAGCACCGGCACATCGCTTTGCTGCCCGGCGGCGAACGTGTCTTCGGCACTGCCGGTCAGCACTTTGCCATCCAGCACGATCGGATCGCGCGGGCTGATCGCGGCGGCCACCCGGTCACCGGGCAGCGCCCGCAAATCGGCCAGCGATGCCGCGCCCAGTTCCTGTTGCAGCGCCAGCCCTTGGGCTTCGGCCTTGGCCAGCGGCACCGGGCCAAGCATCCCGCCAAACGGGCTGCCGCTCATCCCCACCGCGCGCTGGAACAGGCCCTTGGCCTGCGGGCTAAGCTGCAACAGCGCCACCGACATCGACCCGGCCGATTGGCCGACAATCGTGACATTGGCCGGATCGCCGCCAAACTTGGCGATATTGCGCTGCACCCATTGCAGCGCGGCGATTTGGTCCATCAGGCCGTAATTGCCCGAACCGTTGTAACCGGATTCCGCGCTGAGCTGCGGGTGGGCCATAAAGCCCAGCGCGCCAACCCGGTAGGCGATGTTGACCCGCACCACGCCGGCCTTGGCCAGCGGCTCGCCCGAATAATTGGCCATCGCGGCCGAACCGATATTGAACCCGCCGCCATAGATCCACACCACCACGGGCAGCTTTTGGCGCACGCCCTGGGGCGCCCAGATATTGAGGTAGAGGCAATCCTCGCTGGTCGCTTCGTTGCCGAAATAGTGGTTCTGGCGCGGGCTGCGTAGCGGCTGCAGGCATTCGGGCGCAAAGCGATCCGCGTGCAGCACGCCGGGCCAGGCGGCCACTGGTTGCGGCGCCTTCCAGCGCAAGTCTCGCAGCGGCGGGGCGGCAAACGGCACCCCCAGCCACGCATCGACCCCCGACGGCAGGCTGGCCCCTTCGACCAGCCCGCCATCCACTGGGATCGCGGCCACTGGGATCGCGGCCGCTGGCGGCACGGGCTGCGCCTGAGCGGCGGCAGCCCCGGCCAGCAGCAGGAGCAACGCAATCAGCGCCCGCCGGATCACTTGCCCGCTACTCCCAACTTGGCGTGGAAGAAATCGAACGTGGCGTTGGTGGCCTTCAGCGTGGCAGCACGGGTTTCAGCCGGGGTATGGCCGATAAAGCTGTGATCGACGCCGGGGATGTAGATCGTTTCAACCGGCACACCGGCCGCGCGCAGCCGCGTTTCGGCCAAGTGCGACTGGATCACTGGCACCACTTTGTCTTCGTCCCCATGGATCAGCAGGAACGGCGGGTCCTTGGCGTCGATATAGGTAACCGGGCTGGCATAGGCGAGCTGTTCGGGCGTGCAGGCGCCGGTGCAGCCCATCAGCCGAACCGCGGCATCGTCCACCCCACCGGGGCGCGCCGCCACCAGTGCGCCGAAATCAAACACGCCGTACCACGTTACCGCGGCCGTGGCGCACACGTCCTTATCAGCCTTGGGGTCCAGCGTGGTGTCATGGCAGCTCAGCGCGGTCAGCGCGGTCAGATGGCCGCCGGCCGATCCGCCCCAGATGCCCACGCGGGTGGGATCAACCTTGTACTGGGCAGCATGATCGCCAAGGAACCGCAGCGCGGCCTTGGCGTCCTGCACTTGCGCGGGAAACTTGGCTTCGCCCGACAGGCGGTATTCAAGGCTGGCAACCGTAAAGCCTTCGGCCGCCAGCTTGGCCAGCACCGCCGGGAAATTGGCCAGCGCGCCCGAATGGCGGGTATGCCCGCCAACCCAGCCGCCGCCGTGGATATACAGCACCAGCGGGTGCGGGCCCTTGCTGGCGGGAACGTAAATATCGACCACTTGCGGGATATAGCCCGGCAGCTGCTGATAGGCGACATCGCGGTATGCCTTGACCCCGCCGGGGAACACCACCGGCTGCACCGGGAAACGGTCTTCGAGGACCGGTGCATCGGCCACTGCAAAATCGCGCGGGGCCGGAGTGGCTGCATGGCTGGCCACGGCGCCAAGCATAGCGGCGGCCATAGCGGCAGGGGCAGCCAGCAGGCCAAGCTTGCGGCCAATCGTGGTGTGCATCATCGAATACTCTCCCTGGGTTTGGTATGCTGGCTTAATCGAGGAATTCCGGTTTGTAGCGCGCTTGCGCGGCCAGCCGGATCGGCGCGTTGACCGCGCCATACCCGGCATAGCCGCGGCGTTCGACCAGCTCAAAGAACACCCGGCGGGCAAACGCGCGGCTATAAAGCTGGAAGTATTCGGTTTCGCTGCCATCGGGTTCAACGGTGCGGTCGTACAGGATGTTGCGCGCGGCCATGGCTTCGATCAGATCAGGATCAAGCCCCCAGCGCGCTTCGAGATCGTCATAATAATTGCGCGGGATGTCCAGGCTGGGCAGGCCCGCGGCAATCGCCGCATCCGCGGCGGCGAAAATGTCGGTGCAGGCAAAGGCGATATGCTGCACCCCGGCCCCGAAATAGTTCTGGATGAAGCGCGACGACAGCGACTGGTTCGCCAGCGATCCGTTAAGCGTGAAGCGCACCGAACGGTCGGGCGATTCCACCGCCTGGCTTTGCACCAGCCCCATCGGATCGGCGATTTCCAGCTGCGGGGTCTTCCCCAGCTCGAACAGGCTGACATAGAACAGCAGCCAGCTGAGGAATTCCTCGAACTGCATGGTCTGGGCAACGTGGTCGATCCCGGTCAACTTGGGGGCGGGATCGGCCGGTTCCAGCGGGGTCGGAAATTCATGCGCCCACATCGCGTCGCGCGTGGCCGCATCGACCAGATAGAGCAGGCTGCCGCCCACCCCGCGCACGCTGGGGATCGGCCATTCATCCGGCGCGATCGCCTGTTCGAAGCGCGGCACGCGCAGCGCATCGGCCCGCGCCAAGGCGCCCGGCACATCGTTTACCGCCAGCCCGATCGCACAGACCGAAGCACCGTGAACGATATCAAAACTGTGCGCGAGGCCTTCGGGTTCGCAATTGATCACCAGGTTGATCGGCCCCTGGTTCCACCGGGTCACATCCTTCGAGCGATGCCGCGCGGTCGGGCGGAAGCCCAGCGGGCGCAGCATCGCGCCCAGCGCTTCGGCTTCTTCGTGGCTGGCGGCAAATTCGATGAATTCCACGCCCACCGGCGTTGCACGGGCGGGCAACGGAGCACTCTCTGAAACCGCATTGGCCGAAGCGGGCCGGGCAACCCCGCCTTCGAGCAGCCGCAGCGAGCGATAGCCATCCAGCGCCACCCCGCTGGCCGAACCGGCGCGGAAGCGATCGTTGAAGATTTCAAGGCTCCAATACCCTTGGTAACCGATCTTGCGGATCGCGTCGGCCCAATCGTCCAGCGGGAATTCGCCCTGCCCCGGCATGCAGCGGAAGTGGCGGCTCCAGCCAAGGTAATCCATATCGAGCAGCGGCGCATCGGCCACTTGCACGATGAACAGCTTGTCGGCGCGGATATCGCCGATGCTGCTGGACGGGATCTTGCGCGACAGCGAATGGAAGCTGTCCAGCACCAGCCCCAGCGCCGGGTGATCGACATCGCGCACCAGCGCCCACGCATCGCGGTGGTCGTTGACGTGGCGGCCCCAGGCCAAAGCTTCGTAACCGATTCGCAAGCCCCGCGCGGCGGCACGTTCGCCCGCTTCGGCCAGATCGGCCAGAATTCGGCCACGATCGCCATCGGCCTGCGGCGAACAGCTGGAACAGACCAGTAGCAGATCGGTGCCCAGTTCACCCATCACGTCGAATTTGCGCTCAAGCCGGTCGAACGCGCGAGTCCGCTGCGCGTCGGGCAGCCCTTCAAGGTCTCGGAAGGGTTGGAACATCGTGCAGGCCAGCCCCAGATCGCGCATCAGGCTGGCAATTTCGGGGGCGGAAAGATGCGATGAAAGCAGATCGTTTTCAAAGATTTCGGCGCCCGCAAAGCCCGCATCGGCGATGGCCCGCAGCTTGGCATCAAGCGCACCGCTGATCGAAACCGTCGCGATCGAGGTCTTCATCCCGCTTCCCCAGTTGATTGCCGGCTTCACCGGCCGTCATCGCAAAGGTCTATCACCGGCCGTGGATTGACAAAAGCAAAAATGATAGGAACTAGTTCGTCCCACAAATTTCCGGCCGTACATTCCGGGCCACACATTTTGGAGGAACTTTGCGCACTGCCCTAGAGACGCAACGGCCAATAGCCGCTAACGACCGGGCAGATACGCCGGCGGCAGCGACCGATTGCGCGCATCGCGGGGCAGCCGAAGGAGTTCCACCGTTGACCAAGCCTGAAAAGCCGCCGCGCCGCAGCCATGCCGAAGCGCGCGAGCAGGCAATCAATCAGATCATCGACATCGCCACCGACGAATTCGTCGAAAAGGGCCTGGCCGGCGCGCGGATCGACGAGATTGCGGGCAAGGCCACCAAGCGCAAGATCTACTATTATTTCGACGGCAAGGACGAACTGTACCGCGCCGTGCTGGAACGCGCCTATCAGCGGGTCCGCGACAGCGAAAGCGGGGTCGATATCGAGGCCGGCAGCGCGATCGATGCCCTTCGCCGCCTGATCGAACACGATGTGCGCTACCACTCGCAGCACCCCGAACTGGTGCGGCTGGTGATGAACGAGAACATCCACCGCGCCGATCACCTGAAGCAGATCGAAGGGCTGCCGCAAGGCAACCGCAAGGTCATCGAAATCCTGTCGCGGATCATCGAGCGCGGCGAAGCCGAAGGCAGTTTCCGCCCCGGCATCGACCCGGTCGAACTGCACATGAACATGACCGCGCTGAGTTTCTACAACGTCTCCAATCAGTTCACTTTCGCGCACAACTTCGGGATCGACATGTCGAGCCCCGAAGCCGTTGATCGCCGGGCGAGCCAGGTGGCGGACATCATCATCGCTTGGGTGATGCGCCAGGGCTGACCTGCGCCGGGCCGCCGCGCCCTTCGCAGCCTGTCCTGTCGTTTCATCCCGGCCAATAAACCGGGAAAGAGGACAATGGCTGCAACCCCTATCACCGCGCCTGCCGGCGCGCCTGCGAACTGGACGCGGCGCGCATTCGGGATCGTGGCCTTGTGCTTTGCGATCAACATGGCCGACGGGATCGACGTGACGATCCTGTCCTATATCGCGCCGCGCATCCAGAATGACTGGCAGATCGGTTCCGATGTGATGGGCAACCTGTTCAGCGCCGGATTGCTGGGCATGGCGATCGGCGGAATGGGCATCGCCCCGCTGGCGGATCGGTTTGGCCGGCGCAAAGTGATCCTGATCGCGCTGGCGCTGATGTCTTTGGGCATGTTGGCCAGCGGCCTGGCCAGCAACGCCGCGCAGCTGTTCGGCCTGCGGGTGCTGGTTGGCGCTGGCATTGGCACGGTGCTGGCATCGATGGCGGCGCTGTCGGCTGAAAGCGCCCCGCCGCATCACGCCAACCTTGCCGTGGGGATGGTCCAGGCGGGCTATCCGTTCGCGGCCGCGTTCACCGGCCTGATCGTGGCCCGGTTGCTGCCCCATTATTCCTGGCAGCACATTCTGACCGGCGCCGGCGCGATCACCGTGGCGCTGTTCCCGTTCGCCTGGAAAATGCTGAGCGATGCCAGCGCCCCGGCCCATGTTGATGCCGATGGCGCGCCCGCGGGCCGCGTGGCCGCGCTGTTCGTGCCGGCCTTCCGGCTCAGCACGCTGGCGCTGTGGGGCGCGGTGTTCTTCGGCCTGATGGTGCTGTACTTCATCGTCAGCTGGATCCCCAAGCTGTCGATCGAGGCCGGGCTGTCCGAAACCAACGGCATTTACGCCGGGTCGCTGTACAGCTTCGGCGCGTTCATCGGCACCAGCGCGATGAGCGTACTGGCCGTGCGCGTGCCGCTGGGCCGACTGGTTCCCGCGATGCTGACCGGCGCGGCAGCCGCAATGCTGGTGTTCGGTTCGGTCAGCATGTCGGTAGGCGCCACGCTGGCGGTGGCGTTCCTGATCGGGGTCTTGCTGCAAGGTGGATACAACGGGGTCTGGCCGCTGGCGGCATCGGTCTATCCCGCGGCGTTCCGGGCAACCGGAATCGGCTGGGCGATCGGCATTGGCCGCAGCGGGGCGATCATCGGCCCGATGCTGGGCGGATACCTGATGGCCGCCAAAGTTGCGCTGCCGATCCTGTTCGCGAGCTACTGCGTGCCACTGCTGCTGTGCGCGGCCTGCGTGGTTGCAGTTCGTCGCATTTCGGAAAACCGCGTTTCTGAATAAATTGACAGGAACTAGTTCGTAACATAAATGAAACATCGCAGGCCGGCAAACGCGCCGGCAATGGGAGGGAAAACCATGCACAAGTTTGGCTCGCGCCTTGCGGTTTCCGCATCGCTGTTTTCATTCGCCGTCGCCCTTGCGACTCCGGCTCTGGCACAAGATGCCGCCACGGACAGCGCCACCAGCGCCAAGGACAACGAAGTCATCGTCGTCACCGGCTCGCTGATCCAGCGCCCCAACAACACCGCGGTCAGCCCGATCGTCACCGTGTCTGAGGCCGCGATCAAGGAAAGCGGCGCCGCCAACCTGAACGATGCGCTGAACCAGATCCCCAGCTTCACTGTTGGCGGCAACGCCGGCACGGGCGGCCAGGGCACCGGCGGTCGCGCTTCGATCAACCTTCACGGCCTGGGCACCAACCGCAACCTCGTGCTGCTTGACGGCAAGCGCCTGCCCGTTTCGGACATCGCCGGCAACGTTGACATCAACATCCTGCCCGATGCCATCATCGGCGGGATCGACACGATCACCGGCGGCGCTTCGGCGGTTTACGGTTCGGACGCCATGTCGGGCGTGGTCAACTTCAAGACCATCAAGAAGTTCGAAGGCGTCAAGATCGACCTGCTCAACTCGCTCAGCGAGCGCGGTGATGCCTACAAGTTCAACGGCTCGGTTGCGTTCGGTTCCAGCTTTGGCGACGGCCGCGGCCACGTGACCGCTGCGTTCAGCTATGCCAAGCAAGACCCGCTGGCCGGCACCGCGCGTTCGTTCTTCCATGACAAGACGCCGTCTTCGTTCATCGGCACCGGCACGTTCGTGCCCAGCGCCACCAATGCGCCCAGCCTGACCGCGCTCCAAACCCTGTTCACCAGCTACAACACCCCGCTGAACCTCACCGGTGTGACCTCTGGCGCTGGCTTGGGCAATTTCGGCTTCAACAATGATGGCACCCTGTTCACGCAGACCCGCGCCGTCAACTACAAGGGTCCGACCGACGGCAACGGCTACATGGTGGTGGGCGGCAACGTTCGCATGCCGGTGGGCCAGCAGGCCCAGCTGCTCAATTCGCTTGAGCGCAAGACCGCCTTCGTCAAGGCCGACTATGACCTGACCCCCAGCCTGAACGTCTATGGCCAGTTCATGTACGTCGACCTGTCGGTCAACACCGCCAGCGGCGGCAGCCTGACCCAGTTCCCGGCAACGACGACCATCCCCACCACCAACCCGTTCATCCCCGCCGATCTGCGCACCATTCTGGCTTCGCGCCCGAATGCCACGGCCACGTTCAACTGGAACGCGCGCTATGTGGGCGTTCCCTGGAAGAACTGGGATGAAAACTACCAGGTCCTGCAGTACCTGGCCGGCGTGAAGGGCGAAATCGCCGACGGCTGGAACTTCGACCTGTTCACCAGCTACGATGAATCGCACCACAACCAGACGATGCACAACGCCGTGCTGAAAAGCCAGGTTCAGCAGCTGCTGAACGCGGCTGACGGCGGCCGTTCGCTCTGCGCCGGTGGCTTCAACCCGTTTGGCGACGCCAACGCCCGCTCGCTTTCGCCGCAGTGCATCGCCTTCATCACGAAGGATGCCCGCAGCGTCGAAAAGCTGGGTCAGGTGCAGGTGCAGGGCCAGGTCAACGGCAAGCTGTTCGATCTTGGCGCCGGTCCGGCCCAGATCGCGCTGGTCGCCGACTATCGCCGCAACAGCTACTCGTACTCGCCCGATAGCGATCTGGTCGCGCCGAACGCGTTCAACATCTATGCGCCGACCAACACCGCCGCCAACATCGAAGGCGTGGTCAACACCCTGCCGGTCGCCAAGAAGGCGGTTTCGGTCAAGGAATTCGCCGCACAGGTCGACGTTCCGCTGCTGGCCGACAAGCCCTTTGCCCGTGAACTGGGCGTGGGTGCGGCTGTCCGCGTTTCGGACTATTCGGTGACCGGTTCGGTAACCAGCTACGAAGCCGACGCCCGCTGGCGCCCGGTTGACAACCTGCTGGTCCGCGGCAGCTACCAGCGCGCCGTGCGTGCGCCCAACATCGGCGAACTGTTCTCGCCGCCGCAGGGCACGCAGCTGGTGATTGGCACTCCGCCGAGCTCGCTGGGCGATCCGTGCGACGTTCGCACCGGTGCCCGCACCGGTGCCAATGGCGCCCAGGTTTCGGCGCTGTGCGTTGCCCAGGGCGTGCCTTCGGCAGTGATCAGCAGCTACCAGTTCCCGACCACCGCGACCGGCCAGGTCGTGGCGGGCAACACCGGGCTGACGCCGGAACGGGCCGATACCTTCAACCTCGGCTTCGTGTTCAACGCACCGCGTGGCAGCGGCCTGCTGGGCGATTTCTCGCTCTCGGTCGATTACTACAACATCAAGATCAAGAACGTGATCTCGAGCGTTCCGGGCCTGACCGTGCTGTCGAAGTGCTTCAACCTTGATGGTTCGAACCCCACCTACAGCGCAACGAACAGCTATTGCGGGCTGATCAGCCGCGATGCATCGACCGGCCAGATCCTGAACGTCGCCACGCCCTACCTCAACCTTGGCGAACTGAAGACCGACGGCGTCGAAGTGCAGGCCCACCTGGGCGTGCCGGCTCCGTTCATCGCGCAGTCGGGCAAGCTCTATGTCGACACCGCGATCGGCTGGCTGAACAGCTACAAGGTGCAGCTGCTGCCGGGCGCCGCGTTCCTCGATTACACGGGCGTCAGCGTCGGTGGCACCAGCCCGGGTTCGATCCCGCCGCGCGCCACCCCGCGGTGGAAGGGTCTGACCACTTTCGGCTACAAGTCGGACGTGGTCAGCGGCGGTCTGCGCTGGCGTTACCAGAGCGCGCTGAAGGACAACTCGGCCGTTCTGACCCCCGCCAATGCGCAAGTCGGCGTGTCTGCCTATTCGCTGTTTGACCTGTTCGCCAACGTCAAGGTGACCAAGGACTTCGAACTGCGCATGGGTGCGAACAACCTGTTCAACAAGAGCCTGCCCTTCGTGGCCAGCTCGCAGAACGGCACCGATACCGCGCTGTATGATCCGATTGGCCGCTCGTACTACCTCGGCCTGAAGTTCGGCTTCTGATCCACCCTTGATGGCCGGCGCCGCCCTGTGCGGCGCCGGCCTCTTTTTTCCTAAAGGGTCTTATGTTTCGTTCCGGCCTCCTCGGTCGCGCCATCCTCGCCTCACGCTCGCCATGGCTGCACGAGCAGGAAGCGCGCGCGCAGGGCCTCGAACTGACTTACGAGCTGTTCGATTTCACCGATCGCGGCCTTGATGATGCGCAGCTTGGCCCCCTGCTGCGCCGCCTTGCCGGCGAAGGCTATTGCGGGGTCAATGTTACTTTCCCGTTCAAGCAGGCGGTGCTGCCGCTGCTGGATGAACTGGCCGAATGTGCGGCCACCGTTGGCGCGGTCAATTCCGTGGCGATGCGTGATGGCCGCCTGATCGGCTACAATACCGACAAGACCGGATTTCAAGACAGCCTGGCCGATGGCCTGCCCGGCGCCAAGCTTGACCGGGTGCTGCAACTGGGCGCTGGCGGCGCGGGTTCGGCCGTGGCCAACGCGCTCCTGTCGCTGGGCGTGGGGCAGCTGGAAATCACCGATGTCGATCTGGCCCGGTCCAGCGAACTGGCCGAGCGGCTGTGCGCGCACTATGGCGCCGGCCGGGCGGTGCCCCGCGATGCCGCCGCGCTGGATACAACCGCGATCGACGGCATCGTCAACACCACCCCGATGGGCATGGCCTCCAAGCCCGGCACCGCGATCGCCCCGGCGCTGATCGAAGCCCGCCACTGGGTGGCCGATATCGTCTATTTCCCGCTGGAAACCGAACTGCTGCGGATCGCGCGGGAACGCGGCTGCCGCGTGCTGGACGGCAGCGGCATGGTGATCGGCCAAGCCGCCATGGCGTTCGAAATCTTTACCGGCCACAAGGCCGACCGGCAGCGAATGCGCCGCACCTTTCTCTGAATTCCCAGTTGCATTGAAATCCGCGCGGTTCAGGCCGCTTGGCTGCGGATAAGCCGCCGCCCCCGGTTTGTCGGCGTGCGCGCCTGACCTATGGGAACGCGGGTGAGCGCCGCGATTGTCATCGGTACTGCACCCGACGGTGCCCCTGTCCGCGTGGACATCGAAGAACTGCTGGCAACGCGCCTGCTGGTTCAGGGCAACTCTGGCTCGGGCAAATCGCACCTGCTGCGCCGCCTGCTCGAAGAAAGCGCCCCGCTGGTCCAGCAGGTGATTATCGATCCCGAAGGCGATTTCGTCTCGCTGGCCGAACCGTTCGGGCACGTGGTGATCGACGGTGCGGCCTATGACGGCCCCGAAATCGCGCAACTGGCGGCGCGCATCCGCCGCCACCGGGCCTCGGTGGTGCTGGCGCTGGACGGGCTGGAACTGGAAGCCCAGATGCGCTGCGCCGCGCGGTTTCTGTCCGCTCTGTTCGATGCCCCGCACGAACAGTGGTATCCCGCGCTGGTGGTGGTGGACGAAGCCCAGATGTTTGCCCCGGCCGCCGCGGGCGATGTGTCCGATGAAGTGCGCCGGATCTCGCTCGCCGCGATGACCAACGTGATGTGCCGCGGGCGCAAGCGCGGACTGGCCGGGATCATCGCCACCCAGCGGCTGGCCAAACTGGCCAAGAACGTTGCGGCCGAGGCCAGCAATTTCCTGATGGGGCGCACGTTCCTGGATATCGACATGGCCCGTGCCGCCGATCTCTTGGGGATGGACCGCCGCCAGGCCGAACAGATCCGCGATCTTGAACGCGGTCAGTTCCTGGGGCTTGGCCCGGCGATTTCGCGGCGCGCCATCCCGGTGCGGATCGGCAGCGTCCGAACTGCGGCGCGCAACACGATCCAGGGGCTGATGCCGATGCCTTCGGCTGGCTCGGACGAATTGCACGCCTTGCTGCACGCCGAATGGAGCGAGGAAGAACTGGCGGCAGCGGGGCAATCCGCCCCCACGATGGCGCGCGCCGAACCGGCCCGGATCGATCCGGGCGAGCTGATCAACCGCATTTCCGATTTCGCGCTGGCCGATGGCCCCGGCCTGGATGGTGGCACCGATAGCGCGCCCGATGCGACCTCTGCTGGAGGGGCCGACTTGTTCAACGCGGCATCGGTCCCGGCCCCGCCATCGCTTCCGCCCGAAGACGTGCGCGCCATTCTGGCCGAAATTTTCGCGGACATGGCGGCCGAAGAAAACGCCACCTTCCAGCAGGTCGCTTCGCTGTTTCAGGATTTCACTGTGCGGTGCCGGATGCGGCGGATCGGAGCGCATGTGGGCGATGTCACCCGGTTTCGGCGACGCTTTGCAATGGCCGTGGCCGGCATTGCCGATCCCGATGCCCCCGAATGGACGCCGCTTCGCGCACTGGCGGAAACCGTGCCCGACGATGCGCTGGCCCCGTTCCTGCTGATCGCGCGCGCGGCGGTTGATGGCGAGCCTTGCCCCGAAGACGACGCGCTGGCCCGCGCCTATGGCACCACTTCGCCTGGCCGGATTCGCCGCCTGCTGGAGCATTTCGAAAAAAGCGGGCTGATCGTGGTCCGCACCGATTTTCAGGGCCGGCGTTCGATTGGTATCCCGGAACTGGGGCAAAGCACCGCCGCGGTTTAAACGGCGCCGGGTTTACCGCCCCTGATTATCCCCGCGGCGCTGATTATTGCCCCCAGCTGGCGGCGGCACGTTGGCAGCGGCGGCATCGCTGGCGGCCACGGCAATTTCGTGATCGATTGCCCGGGCCTTACCTTCAAGCCGGGTCTGGGCCTGCTGGTAGCGCGCATCGAAATCCTGCTCCTGCCGGCACGCGCCAAGCACCGTCAGCATCAGCAAGGCGATGATCGCGCGCCGCATCAATAGCGCTTCTTGTAACGCACGTTGAAGCTGTTCACGCCGGTTCCGCCAGCTTCGCTCAGGATCGACAAGACCTTGCTCAGGCTCACTTCAACTTGCGTTACCGTCCAGCCCCGCGCATCGGTGATCAGTTCAAGATAGATGTTGTTGGTAAGGTAGCGCCCCGCCGCAACGGCCGTGCCGTGCGCCACGCCATTGGTCGCCTGTTCATCAGCCGCCAGAATACGCAGCCGCGACACACCGGTAATGGTGCGCAACTTGCCCAGCGGGTTCAGTCCCCCACCATTGGCCCGCAGCGAATTGAGCGATGCCGCCAACTGCAACCCCTGCAGCGGCGAAAGCTGGCCCACCGAATTGCCGAACAGGATGCGCGACAGGATTTCATCGGCCGGCAGGGCCGGATCCGAGGCAAAACTGATCTGCGGGTTCAGCGAGCGCCCGGAGACGTTCACGCTGACAGAAACGTCGTTGATGTCCTCGCTGGCGCTCAGCGCGATTTGCGGATCGACCACATCGCCGCCGGTAAACAACAGCCGCCCTTCCTGCAGCTCGAACTGCCGTCCGGCAAAGCCCAGGCTGCCGCGCACCAACGCCACCTCGCCGGTCAGGCGCGGGCGGGTGCCCGTTCCCGTAACGCGCAGCTGGGCGCTCCATTCGCTGTCCAGACCCATGCCGGTAACGAACAGCTGGTTGGCCGCCGTCAACGCAATGTCCAGCCGCAGCGCATCGAACAGGCTGCTTTTGGGCGGCGCCACTTCGTTGCCCGAAATCCGGGTGCGCACGTGTGCCGGGGCAAAGCGAACGCCGGTCAATTCGGGCACTTGCGCCGCACCTTGGCGGACCAGCTGATAGCGCGTTTCGGGCAGCCGCAGCACGCCCGACAGCAGCGCCGGTTCGCCCGCGGCCTTGGTCAGCCGCAACTGGCCGGTCGCCGACGTGGACAGCGCATTGCTGCGCGCCAGCCGCGCGTTATCCAGCTGCGCGGTCAGGTCCATGGGATAACCGCCTTCCGCGCCAAGGCTGATAAAGCCCTGCGCCGCAACTTTGCCGGTGCCGGCACTGGCCGTTAGCTGCTCGATTTCAAGCCGGTCGCCATTGAACCGCCCGGTCAGGCCCAAGTTGGTCAGCCGGGTGCCGAAGTTCTGATGTTCATAAGTCAGGTTTTCGCCGCGCACGATCCCGGCCAGTTGCGGCTGCTGCACCCGGCCCGAAAAATCGGCGCCGATGGCCAGCGCTCCCGATAGGGCCTGGTTCGACTGACCGGCGAACGACCACGCGGTTTCCGCCGGGCCGTTATAACGGACACCGCCGCTGAGCGGCGCGGCCAGCAGGCGGGCCTGCCAGCTTCCGGCACCCGGGCCAAGCGGCCGCAACCCGGCCTGCAGCTGGCCGACCACGGTGCCCCGCCGGCGAATGATCGCGCGCGCCTCGCCGCCATCGACCACCAGCTTGCCCGCAATGTTCACATCGACCGGCTGGCTGACCGACAGCGCCGTGGCGCGGGTGAACCCGGTGATCGACAAATGCGCATCAGCGCGCGGGAAGGCATCGGGTGATGCCTGCTCGAAATCGAGACTGCCGGTGGCATTCCCGCCAACGCCATAGCCGGGGAACAGCGCATTCAGCAGCGCAAGATCGAACGAATCCATCCGGCCCTGAAACTTCACGCCGGTGCCATACTGGCCGGCAAGGCGCACGCTGCCACGCCCGAAATCGAACCGGGTGGGCAGCAATTCATAACCCGCCACCGCTGGAATGATCCGGGCCGGGCTGGCGGTGCGAAACGCAATGCCGCGCACCCGCCCATCCAGCGATGCGCGCCACAATTGCGGCTCCAGCTGGGCATTGGCGGCAATGCGGAACGGCGCGCCGCTGACGCCTTCGGCCAGCAGCTTGGCGTGGCCACGGCCATCGCGATAAGCGATCAACGCCCGCGCCGCGGCAAAATCGACCCCGCGCAGCCTCGTTTGCGCCAACTGGATATCGGCGGTGATCGCCGGCTGGGGATACAATACGGCCCGCGCATCAACGATCGCCTCGCCGATCGCCAGCTTGGCCGCACCGGGCAGCACGGTGTCCGTGGCCCGGGCGTTGACCAGCACTTCCTGATAGCGGCCCGCCGCGCTTAGCCGGACCAGCCCGGAAACGCCCTGGCCGCTGGCCGTCAACTGGCCCGTAAATGGCCCCGCCGCCGTGCGCACAATGTGCCCGGCAAACCCGATCCCGGCCAGATCGCCCCGGTTGATGGACAAAGCCAGCGGGCCATTGCCTTGCGCAATGGTAACATCGGCGCTGAGCGGGCCGTAATCGGTCTGCCCCGTCGCAGCCAGCCGGTAGCCACCGTCAGCACCGATAATCTGCGCGCGCAGATCGGCCAGCCCCAATCCCAGGCCGGGATTGCGCGCGGTCACCACGGCATGGGGATCGGCAAGCGTTCCGGTCAATTCCAGCCCCACCTGGCCATAGCGCACCATATGCCCGCTGGCGGCCAGCATGATCTGCCCGCCCGGGGCAAAGCTGCCGCGCCCGTCGGTCACCTGCAGCAGCGGCGCCGAAACCCGCAATTGCGCAAGGCGCAGCACACCGTCCGGACCATAGGCCACATTGCCCGATGCAGTGGCGCTGCCGCCCAGAAAATCGCGCACCCCCTGATTGGCAAGCTGGGTCGAACGCGCGCGGATGGTCCCGGTCAGCGCCACAGCGCCTGCGGTTTGCTGCAACCGCGCCGTGGTGCGCAAATCGAACACGCCAACACTGTCAATCCGATACGTGTTGACCCGCCCTTCCAGCGCCCCGGAATAGAACCCGCGTGCCGTATCGCCGATCAGGGTCAGCGTGGCATCGATCCGGTCGGACCGGAGCTTGAGGTTGTCTGACAGGACCCGGTGCCCCTGAATGGCCATGTCTCCATCCAGCCTGACATTGGCCAATGTGCCGCCAGCGATCGCATCAAGCCCGCTGATCCGGGCAATTCCGGCCTTGACCGGTACAACGATCTGATCCGCGCCGACCCGTGCCTCGCCTTGCGCGCTGAACCCTTCCAGCACAGTGTCGCCACTGGCCAGCATTGCCGCGCTGATCCGATAGCGGGCGGTGGGCCGCGCCAAGGCCCCATCGAGCTGCAGTTGCGCCTGCAATCCCCGGCCCGACAGGTTCGGGGCAAGCGCGCCCGGTCGCAGCAGCCGCAGATCGATCCGCAGCCGGTCAAACCGGCCGCGCCCCAGATCGATGACCCCCGATGGGGCCAGCACCAGCGCATCGGACCGCAGCGTACCGCTCAACCGGGCGCGGCGCTGGTTCAGCGTCGCGGCCAGATCCAGCCGGGTGGCATCGCCCAGCAGCGCAGCCGGGGTGCCGCGCAGCAAGCGCCCGATCCGCGCCGGCCCCGCGGCGCCAAGCGTTCCATCGCGGGCGGCCAGCCTCAGCCGCGCCAGTGCGATACGGCCAAAATCGGCGTTGAACGTGCCATCCCACTTGCGCCAATCGCCGGCCCCGGCAATGCGCAGCGAGAGCGGCTCGTGCCAGCCGCCCAGCGCGGCCAGCACGCCGCCGCGGGGTGCATCCAGCGCCAGTTTGATCGCCAGCCGATCCTGCTGGGGCACGGCATCCAGCAACAGGTCGATCCGATCCCCGCTGCCACCTGCGGGCGCCGCCAGCGTTTCGGCTTGCAGCGCCGCTTCGGCGCGACCGTCGGCGATCCGGGCATGGCCGGCCAGCCGCAAGACCCGCTGCTGGCCGGAAACCGCGCGCTCGGCCACCAATCGGTCGACCCGCAGCCGCGCCACATCGATATCAAGATCGGGCAGCAGTGGCCCCGTGCTCCGGCTGGCCGTGAAGTGCGGAACCCGTTCCAGCACCACCAATCCGGCATGGCCCGAACGCACATCAACATGGTTCAGCAGCCAGGCAAACGGACGCCAGTCCAGTTCGACGGCCGGCGCGTGCAGGAACTGGCCCTTCGGGTCATAGGCGCGCACATCGCGCAGCCGCGCCGCGCCATACAGCGAACCGTCGATCCCGCCGATGTGAAGGCGCAGCCCGTTGGCGAACATGATGCCCGAAATCTGCCGTGCGGCGAATTGCCGGCCCGGCCCGGTATTCAGACCGGCCAGGGCCAGCCCCAGCAACACCGCAAATGCGGCCAGCGCGGCCAGCGCCCAGCGCAGCGCGCGAGACCAGGTCAGCCCCACGCCAACCGGCGCTGGCGCATCCGGCAACGCCCCTTCGTCCATCAGAACGCCTGCCCGATCGAAACGTAGATATTATACCGGCTTTCACCCTTGTTGCGGCTGAGCGGCGTGGCGAAATCGAACCGGATCGGGCCGAAGTTGGTATAGATCCGCGCGCCCAAACCCACGCCCAGGCGCAAGTGCGAAAAATCGGGCAGCGATCGCTGGTAGACCTGCCCGACATCGGTAAACGCGGCGATCCCATAATCGCCAAAGCGATAGCGCAGTTCCAGCGCGCCTTCGTTGATACTGCGCCCGCCGCTGGGATCGTTGTTGATATCGCGCGGGCCAAGGTCCTGATAGCCAAACCCGCGGACTGACCCGCCCCCACCCGCATAGAACCGCCGCGACGGCGCAAGGTCATCAAGCTTGGCCCCCTGGATCGAGCCCACGCGAAGCCGCCCGGCCACGATCAGGCCCGGCGCCAGCTGTTGATAGGCGGACCCATCGATCCGCACCCGCACATAATGCGACAGGCCATTGTGCTGCGATCCTTCCGGTTCGATCAATGCGCCCAGCCGGATGCCCCGCGCCGGATCGAGCAGGCTGTCGGTGGTATCAAGCTTGATCTCTCCGATCAGCCCGGCAATCCCGTAAGTGCGCCGGGTGCGGGCCAGGCGCGCCGGATCGAACACGCTTTCGTTGGTGCCCAGCAACTGGACGCCATAGGAATAGCTTACCCGCTTTTGCCACAGCGGCGTTGAACCATAACTGATCAAGCCGGCGACCCGGCCCGTATAGGCGGAAAAGGCATCGTAATCCGAATGGCGCAGATCGGCCGCCAATTCGAAACTGCGATCGCGCTGGCCCGCATTCGAGCGGCGGAAGGTCACGCCGCCGCCTTGCTCAAGCGTCCCGATGCGTCCGCTGACGATCAAGGCCCCTTCGGGCGGGAACATATTGCGGTGCGTCCAGCTGACTTCCGCGTGCAGCCCTTCGCCCGTGCCATAACCGCCCGTAGCGGCCAGCACGCGCGGCGGCCCGGCTTCCTGCCGCACCGCGATCGTCACCGCTTCGCTGCCATCGGTCTGATTGGCAGCATCGGTCTGCTGCCCGGAATGGCGCGGCTCTACCGCCACGGCGCTGAACAGCCCGGTGGCGATCAAGGCCTGGCGCAAATCATCCACCTGCCGGCTATCATACAGCTGACCGGGCTTGAACCGCGCCAGCACCGCGATGTGATCGGTGCCGATCGCCGGATGGCCTTCGGTGGTGATGGCGCCATAGCGTCCGCGCCGCCCGACCGTGACCGGCAGGGTATAGGTCGCCGCGCCGGTCCGCGGATCCAGCACAATATCGCGCTGCCCCACTTCAGCAAACGGATACCCGCTTTCCGGCAGGACCAGCGTCACTTTCGCTTCGGCGGCAAGCACGCGTTCCGCGATTACCGGCTGCCCGGGTGCCAGATCGAGGTTGCGGCGGATCAGGTCTGGCGGGTCGGTCGGATCGGCGATCACCGTGATCTCGGAAATGGCGAACCGCTGGCCCGAATTGATCGCGATCACCGCTGTCAACGGCTGGCCATCGGGGGTATTGGCGCGATCGACCCGCGTGGTGACCGTGGCATCGAACCAGCCCTCGCCCGCCAGCAGCTTGCGGATCAGCAGCGCGTCTTCGCTCAGGCGGCTGTTAAGCTGCGCCAAATTGGCCGCCCGCCCTTTGCCCTGCCTCAACCCAGACAGCCGCGAAAATTCGCCGTCCAGATCGGATGAGGCGGCCAGATCGGCAGCGGCCAGCCCTTCGATCCGGGTTTGATAGCCGATTTCAACGGCGCGATTGCCTGCCTCGGCTTGGGCAAAGCTGGTCTGTTCCAGCTTGAAGCTTTCCAGCGGGGGCAGCGGTGCGGCAAGTTCGGCATCGCGCACGGGGGCCGCGGCAGGCGGCGGCTCAGGAGCGGTGGGAGGAGCTGCGGGGGGAGCGGGGCTGCTTCCAGCACCAGCTGCCAGCGCCTGTTCGGCTGCGACCCGCTGCTCAAACGCCGAAATGGATTCCAACGGGTGCGCCAGTTCCGGGTCATCCTCCGCACTGATCGGCGGAATTGCGGAATTAAATTCGGCGTCGGAAATGATCGGTTCAACCGGCGGCAGTCCAGCCTGCTGGGCGGAAGGCAGCGCCATGGTCCCAGCTTGCAGGCTATCGTTTGACGGCTGGGCAGGGGCGGGATCAGCCGCCGGATCGGGCGGCGCGGCGGCCAGCGCGGGCAGCGCGCAAGTGGCCAGCAGCGCCGTCAGGCCCGGCAGGATGCTGCGGTGCGCCGCCAGCGCGGTATATTTGAACGACCGGCCCAAATTGCGTCCTTCTGCCCGTGCAATGCCGGGCAAAATCGAGAAAGCCGCCAAACTTAATCGCATTGGCGGCCGGTGAAATCCCCTTTGCGACGGATCGCAAGGCTATATCCCCGCGCATGAAGCATTGCCGGGGGCGGCACCGCAAGCCCTCCCCCGCAACTGTCAGCCGTTTCTTGCGCGCAAGGTCAACCGCGGTCGCGCGGGGGACCTTTGCGATGCACACGCGGACCGCCCGGCTTGGGCCGGCCAGGGCGCGTCCCACGATCACCCTGGGGGCCACGATCACCTTGGGCCCCCCGATTGCCCTGTGGGCCGCGATTGCCCTGCGGGCCGCGATCGCCGTAGGGACGGCGTTCGCCCTGCGGGGCGCGCTGACCCTGCGGGGCTGGCCCGCCGGTCTGGTTGGGACCATCGCGATGCTGGCGCGAAGTGGTGCGGGCGGCATCGCGCGGGGTATCGGGCGCCGGCTCGATGCGGATGCCGCTTTCGTCCTCGGCGCCGTCTTGAGCGGTGCGTTGCAAGGCGGCGCGGAAGCGGGCCTCGATCGCGCGCGGCACCTGGAAGAAAGTTTCGTTCGCAGCGATCCGGATCGCCCCGATTTCGTTGCGGGTGATGTGGCCCCGGCGGCACAGCAACGGCATGATCCAGCGCGGATCCGCCTTGTGGCGGCGGCCGATGTCCATGCGGAACCAGACCACATCCTCAAACCCGGCGCGGTGATGCGACTTGGCCCGATCCGCCCCGGCATCAGACGACAGGTCGATCAATTCTTCGGGCTGCGGCATTGCCTTGCGGTGGCTCTGGATCAGCGCAACCGCCACGTCGATCGGCTCCATCTGTTCCAGCAGGCGCTGGGCCAACGCCCGATCATCGTCGGCGGCTTCAACCGGTTCCACCAGTGCTGCCATCAGGCGTTCCTGATCGCGTTCGCGGATCATGGCCGCGCTGGGCACTTCCACCCATTGCGCGGCGATGCGCGCGCGGCGCAGCATTTCCTCAACCCGGCGGCGGCGCGGGAAAGGAACCACCACGATCGCGGTGCCCTTGCGCCCGGCGCGGCCGGTCCGGCCCGAACGGTGTTGCAGCGTTTCGGCATCGCGCGGCACTTCGACGTGGATCACCAGGCTCAGCGTGGCAACGTCGATCCCGCGCGCGGCAACGTCGGTGGCGACGCAGACGCGCGCGCGCCCATCGCGCAGCGCCTGCATGGCGGAATTGCGCTCGTTCTGGCTGTGCTCGCCCGATAGCGCCACGGCCGCAAAGCCGCGCTCGACCAACGTGGAATGCAAGTGGCGGACATTATCCCGCGTGGCGCAGAACAGCATCGCGGTGTCGGCTTCGTGGAAGCGCAGCAGGTTGACCACCGCGTTTTCAATGTCGGCGGGCGAAACCGCCACGGTTTGATAGCTGATATCGCCGTGCCCGCGATTGTCATCAATCGTGGAGATGCGCAGCGCGTCTTGCTGATAGCGCCGGGCCAGCGCCACGATCGGCTTGGGCATGGTGGCCGAAAACAGCATGGTGCGCCGCCCTTCCGGGGTGGCATCCAGCAATTCCTCAAGGTCTTCGCGGAACCCCATGTCGAGCATTTCGTCCGCTTCGTCGAGCACCACGAACGCCAGCGCCGAGAGGTCCAGCGCGCCGCGTTCAAGGTGATCGCGCAAACGCCCCGGCGTGCCGACCACAAAGTGAGTGCCGGCATAAAGCGCACGGCGTTCGCGGCTGGGGTCCATCCCGCCGACGCAAGTGGTGATCCGCATCCCCGTTTTTGCATAGAGCCATTCCAGCTCGCGGCTGACCTGCAGCGCCAGTTCTCGGGTTGGGGCGATGATCAGGGCCAGCGGCGCCGCGGCTGTTGGCCGATCATCGAACGGCAATTCGCGGGCGATCGCCATGCCGAAAGCCACGGTTTTGCCAGACCCGGTCTGCGCCGAAACGATCAAATCGCGGCCGCGGGCCTCAGGCTCGAGAACGGCGGCCTGCACCGGGGTGGGCTCGGCATAGCCGCGCTGCGACAGGGCTTCGGAAATCGGAAGGGGGAGTTCGGAAAAGGGCATGGATCTCGATAGGGAGGCGCTGGCCCGGCTCCGCAACCGGAGGGCCAACTGGAAATGGAAACGCGGTGCGGGGCTGCCTGACTTCGTATCGTGAAGCCCGATGAACATGACCGGCTGCCTCCATATAGGCGACAACGCCGGAAATGTCACGCATCGACGATTACTAGCGCCAACTGCGCACATGCGACCGCTTGCGCAATTTGTCGCTTGGGTCCAGTATCCGCATCAGAGGCAGCACTCCGCAAGCGGAGCGATCAGGCCCGGGTCCAACTTCCAAGTCAGGTTCGGCTATCGATGGCATTGTCAGATCAGTCAGATCAGGATCATGGCGGGCTGGGGCACGTCTACCTAATCGACGACGATCAGGCTATCCGGACGCACGTTGGCGCCCTGCTTCGGCTGCTGGGATACGATGTTCGCACATTCGGCGATGCCGCGGCCTTTCTGGGCAATGCCGCCATGGACTATCCCGCCGTCATCATCCTCGACATGTGCATGCCGGGGATGAGCGGGCTTGAAACCCAAAAGCGGCTGGCCGATCCGGAATTGCTGGCCACGATCATCTACCTCAGCGGCAACAGCAAGCGGCAAGACATCATCGATGCCATGAAGGCGGGGGCTTCGGACTTTCTCTGGAAACCGGTTTCGCGCGAAAAACTGGCCGATGCGGTGGCCGCCGGCATGGCCCGTTCACGCTTGGCCACACTGCGTTTCAGCCGCATGGCCAGGATGCGCGACGGCCTTGGCCAGTTGAGCAACCGCGAACGCGAAGTCTATGACCTGATGCTCAACGGCCTGCAGAACCGGCAGATCGCCGCACGGCTTGGCATCCAGGCGGATACGGTGAAAAAGCACCGCGCAGTAATCTGCGAGAAATTTCTGGTAAAAGACACCGCCAGGCTCATAGAATTGTCGCGCGAACTGGTCGAAACTGCCAGCTTCCAGGAAAATCGGGCACTGCCCAAACCATGACAGGCCCAAACGGCCATAAGAGGGCCGGCCATAAGAGGAACGAACAGATGAACGCCAAGTTCACCCGCACCCTGATCTGCGCCATGATGGTGGCCGGCAGCCTGGGTGGCTGCGCCGGCGGCGGCGCAACGATCCAGCCCGACCGCCTGCTGTTCAACATCGATTCCAGCTATCAGCAATATGCCTATGGCTTCAAAGTCGAAGATACGTTCGACCGGACCGTCCGCGTGTTTCGCGAAGGCGGCTACAAGCTTGACGTCGCCGATCGCGCGACCGGTCAGATCAGCGGGGCGCGGGGCCGGACCGGCGATCGCGATGCCGGAGACCAGAAGGGCCTGAAATTCTATGCGCTCGTCCTTCCGGGCACCAGCACCGGCAGCGAAGTCCACGTCAAGATCGTGCAGATCATCCGCCGCAGCGCCGTGCTCAACAATTCGGAAACCGAACTGATCGTGTCGGACCCGCAGATGTATCGCTATCTGTTCAAGCGGATCGAGAGCGTCGGGCTTGAACCGGAACTGCCGGTGACGCCCGACGCCGGTACGCCGACGGCACCTTAGGGCCGCGGGCAAACACACAGGCCGGCAGAGTCGAGGAGCGATAGATGCACATCTCGACGACCGAATACTTTCGGTATCTGGCAATCTCACTGCTGATTATCGCCGGGCTGGTCACGCTGGTTTCGTGGGCTTTCGTCCGCAAAACCGCCGACCGCGCCGCCCGCCTCTGGTTCGCGGCGCTGGCCTTTCAGGTCAGCGCCGGCTTGGTGTTGTTCGCCATGGACAGCGCCTGGCGCGAATGGGCGTATTTCCTCGGAACCATCGTCGTGGGTTCCGCGCTGTACCTCACGCTCTATTCCGCCCGTCTGATGCTGGGCAAGACCCAGTCGGCCAAGCCGCTGGCCGCCTTCTGGCTTGGCCATTTTGCGATTTATACGGGACTATTCTGGCTGGCCCGGCAGCCCGAATTGGCGCTGATGTTCGTAACTACGGCAGCGATACTGATCGAAGTCGCGATCGTCGCCACCTTGCGGCGCTTGCGGCACGCCGAAGGACTGGCGGCAACGGTGCTGGCCGAATTCGCGTTTGGCGCGGCCATCGTGGCTGGGCTGGCGCGGATCGCCTACTTCACCACCCATGCGCAATTGCTGCGCTACGCCGAGTTTTCGATTTATATCGTCGTCGTCCTGTCGCTGCAGACGGTAACGATCATCTTCTGCTGCTTTTATTACATCGGCCTTTCGATCCAGCGGGCCGAGGCCCGTGAACTGGAGATGCAGCTTGAAGCCACGCAGCTGCGGGTCAGGCACCGCCTGGCCGAGGAACACGCGGCAAAAACCCAGCAACTGGTGGCTGAACGGGATCACATGATGATCCTGAACTCACGGTTTTCCACGATGAGCGCCATCTCGCTGGTTGGCGGCGGGGTGGTCCACGAAATCGTTCAGCCGCTGCAGGCCGCCCGGTCGGCGGTGGACATCCTGACGCTAAGCAAGGATCTGTCCGCCGCCGAGGTGAAGCGTTACGCCGCGGACATCCAGCAGTTGATCGACCAGATTTCAGACATTGTCGAAAGCCTGCGGCAGCTGATGCGCGAAAAGACGATCGACGTTCGCGAAGTCGATTGCGCCCAGTTGCTCCGCCGGATCTTTCCGATCTTCCGCTCTGAAGCCCGGCGGCGCGGCCTGGATGCCACCTGCACGATCGCACCGGCCGCGGCCAAGCAATTGGTGCGCGTCAATCCGGTGATGCTGGAGCGGGTGATGTTCAACCTTGCCGCCAATGCCATCGAAGCCTTCGAAGGCATTGGCCCCAATCGCCCGGGCATCAAAAGCACGCTGACCGTATCGGCGGACCTGACGCAATCCGCTGCCCGGCCAAGCCTTGTGATCCGGTTCATCGATACCGGTGCCGGCATTCCCGAAGACACGCGCCACGATGAAATCTTCGAACTGCTGAAATCCGGCAAATCCGATGGCACGGGCTTCGGGCTCTACATGGTAAAAGTGTTCGTCGAAAGCTGGAATGGAACGATCCGGGCCACGCCCAACGACATCAACGGGCAAGGCACCATCATTGAAATGGTGCTGCCGGTGGTGGGCACAGTATAAATTGACAGGTTGGCGCTGGGACCTGCCCCGCCCTTGAACCCGGTTGAACTAGCGCCAGTTGAATTAACGCCAGTCCAATTAACGGCTGACCGTCTTGAATTCGACCCCCGCTGGCGCGCCCTTGCCGCTAAGACGTGGCGGCCGTGCAGGGTGGCGGACATGGTCGGTCTTGCCCAGCCCCGATACCAGCGCAACACTGCGGCGCTTTGAGGACAGTTCTGCGGCCACGAACGGGTAATCTGCCGGCAGCCCCCAGCGTTCGGCATATTGCTGGGGCCACAAGTTATGGCGATAGCGGATGTGCGACTTGAGCAGCTTGACCGCCGCCCCGCATTCCAGACAGACCAGTGCATCGAGCTGGATCGAATGTTCGACCGACACTGCTGGCCGCAGCGCTTCAGGCTTGATCCGCGCCACCGGCAGCACGTTCACCACGCCGCCATGGGTGTTGAGTTCGGTGCGGAGCGAGCGCAGCAGTTCAACCACTTCGCGGGGAGAAATCTCATTATGGCTGACATAAGCGGCGACAATCTGCGCCGCCAGTGAACTTGCATCGCCGTTCATCAAATGTTCCCTTGATTTCCAAACCCCGGCGTGCCGCGCGGCGCACGCCCGGACTGGACCCGTTTGGCGCAGCTTATCACGCCCCCGGCCCGCCCAACCCCCGGATTGGGGAGGATGGTCAATAATCCCTGCGGAATCACAGCAATCTAACAACTATCTGGCCCGCCACGGCATGGAATGACGCCCCGCTGGGTGGCGGATTTCGGATCAACCGGCGCAATGCCCTTCACAAGCCCGAAAATACCTGCCTAATCGGGCAAAACCGATTCAGGGGAAGGGTTGCAACCATGCGCCAGTTTACCGAAGACCAGATCATGTTCCGCGATGCCTATCGCAAATTTCTCGCCAGCGAGATCGCACCGCATATGGAGGATTGGCGCGAAGCCGGGATCGTTGATCGCAGCGCCTTCAAGAAAGCCGGAGACCTTGGCTTTCTGATGATCTGGCCCGAAGAAAAGTACGGCGGCATGGGCGATGGCGATTTCCGCTATGAACAGATCATCATCGAAGAAACCGCCCGCGTTGGCTGCAAGCAATTCTACAACACGCTGCACAGCCGGCTGGTTGGCCCCTATTTCCAGCGGTTCGGGACCGAAGAACAGCGCGCCCGATTCCTGCCCAAGTGCGTATCCGGCGAAACGATCCTGGCGATCGCAATGACCGAGCCGGGCGCCGGCTCGGACCTTGCCGGGATGCGCACCAATGCCCAGGACATGGGCGATCACTGGCTGCTCAACGGGTCAAAGACCTATATTTCGAACGGGATCAACGCTGATGTGGTGATCGTGGCCGCCAAAGTGGCCGGCGCGGACAAGAAACATGCCATGGTGCTGCTGATCCTTGAGCGCGGGATGGACGGGTTCGAACGCGGCCGCAACCTCAAGAAGATGGGGATGCCTGCACAGGACACCGCCGAACTGTTCTTCAACAACGTCAAAGTTCCCAAGGCCAACCAATTGGGCGAAGCCGGCAAGGGGTTCTATTACCTGATGGAAGGGCTGGCCGAAGAACGGCTGATTTCCGCCGTGGGCTGCGCTGCCAACGCGCGCAAGGCCTTTGACATCACCCGCGATTACGTGTCGCAGCGCCAGATCTTCGGCCAGCCGCTGGCCGATCAGCAGAACACCCAGTTCCGCATGGCCGAAATGGATACTGAGATCGAACTGGCGCAAGTCTACATCGATCACTGCGTGACGCAGCACAACGCCGGGCTGCTGACCAGCAACATGGGCGCCAAGGCCAAAATGGTCGCCAGCGAAGTGGAATGGAAGATGCTCGACCTGGGCGTGCAGCTGCATGGCGGGGCCGGCTTCATGGACGAATATCCGATCAGCCGGATGTTCTCGGACGCGCGCATCAATCGCATCCTCGCCGGATCAAGCGAGGTCATGCGCCTGATCATCGGGCGCGACGTGTTTTCGCAAAAGTATCAAAGCCTGTTCGACTGAGGTTGCCTATCCTGTCGCGGGACGGGTTGGTGCGGCGCTGGCCGTGGTGATCGGGATCTTCGTCTTGCCTGAAACCTACAAGCGCAACCTCGACGGTTAATCGCCCTGCGGGGAAACGCCGCCCTTGAACCGCATCAAGGCGCGGCGCACCCGTTGCCCAACGGAGCCTACATGACCACCCAATCGAAAACCAAAGAGCAGCCCCGATGAGCGAAGCCTACCAGCGCGCCTGGCGCGACAGCATCGACAACCCCGCCGCGTTCTGGGGCCACGCCGCTGAAGCGATCGACTGGGCCACGCCGCCCGCCAGCATTTACGATGCGGCGCAGGGCTGGTTCGCTGGCGGTATGCTCAACACCTGCCACAACTGCGTCGATCGCCACGTTTCGGCCGGGCGCGGTGCTGTGCCCGCGCTGGTCTATGACAGCCCCGTTACCGGCGTGGTTCAGCAGTACACCTATGCACAGTTGCTGGACGAAGTCAGTCGCACCGCGGCGATGCTGGCCTCGCTTGGCGTCGCCAAGGGTGACCGGGTGATCCTGTACATGCCGATGATCCCGCAAACGGTGGTTGCGATGCTGGCCTGCGCGCGGATCGGGGCGATCCATTCGGTCGTGTTTGGCGGGTTCGCCCCGCTGGAACTGGCCAAGCGGATCGACGATGCTGCGCCCAAAGTGCTGCTGACTGCCAGCTGCGGAATCGAAGGCACACGCACCATCGCTTATAAACCGATGGTCGATGAAGCATTGGCGCTGGCCCACCATCCGGTGGACCGCGTGGTAGTGTTCCAGCGCCCGCAACTGGCGGCTGACCTGGCGGGCGGGCGCGATCTGGATTGGGGCGCCCTGCGCGCTGCCACGGCCGGCGCCCCGATCCCCGCGCCCGTGCCGGTGGCGGCCAGCGATCCGCTCTACATCCTCTACACGTCGGGCACCACCGGCACCCCCAAGGGTGTGGTGCGCGACAACGGCGGCCATGCAGTGGCGCTGGCGTGGTCGATGGCCAATATCTATGGCATCGGCGCCGGCGATCCGTTCTGGGCGGCATCCGATGTGGGCTGGGTCGTGGGCCACAGCTATATCGTTTACGCCCCGCTGCTGGTCGGCGCGACGACAGTGCTGTTCGAAGGCAAGCCGGTGGGCACGCCCGATCCCGGCACTTTTTGGCGGGTGATGGCGCGCCACAACGTCAAAACCTTTTTCACCGCCCCAACCGCGATCCGCGCGGTGCGCAAGGAAGATCCCGAAGCGACCTTGCTGAAAGACATCGGCACCGGGGCATGCCGCGTGATCTTTCTGGCGGGCGAGCGTGCCGATCCCGATACGATCGCCTGGCTCGAGGAAAAATCCGGACTGCCGGTGATCGACCACTGGTGGCAGACGGAACTGGGCTGGCCGGGCGTGGCAACCTGCTTTGCGCTGGGCGATCTGCGCCGCAAGCGCGGCAGCGCGGGCTTTCCCGTGCCGGGCTACCGTTTCGAAATCCTTGGCGATGATGGCCGGCCAGTGCCACCAGGAGAAAGCGGCGCGGTGGCGATCCGTGCCCCGCTGGCACCCGGCGCGTTCCGCACCTTGTGGAACAACCAGGCCGGATACGACAGGAACTTCGCCAGCTTTCCCGGCTATTACGAAACTGGCGATGCGGGCCATTTCGATGCCGATGGCTTTCTCAACATCATGGGCCGCACCGATGACATCATCAACGTGGCCGGCCACCGCCTGTCGACCGGGCAGATGGAACAAATCGTCGCCCAGCAGGATGGCGTGGCCGAATGCGCGGTGATCGGCGCCGATGATGCGATCAAGGGGATGGTCCCGGTGGCCTTCGTGGTGCCGCGCGCCGGCGCCGAAACCGATGCAACCCTGCATGACCGGGTAATCGCGGCGGTGCGGGCGGAACTGGGTGCGGTTGCCGCGCTCAAGACCGCCTATATCGTGCCCCAATTGCCCAAGACGCGATCGGGCAAGATCCTGCGCAACCTGCTGCGCAAGATCATGAACGGCGAGGACTACACCACCCCGCCGACCATCGAGGATCCGGCCGTCCCCGCCCTGCTTGAAGCGGCGGTGCGCGGCTGATCAGTCGTCAAACCCCACAAAGCGGGCGGCATCGTCCACCGCTTTGCGCTGCGACACCACGGCGTTGGCGGGAAAGCTGTCATCCGGCCACCCCATCGCGATGCACATCATGATCACCTGATCATCGGCAATCCCGGCGTGTTCGCGCACTACCGGCGATTGCATGATCCCCTGGCTG
The DNA here is from genome assembly GCA_046050825.1 of Pseudomonadota bacterium. Taxonomy (GTDB): domain Bacteria; phylum Pseudomonadota; class Alphaproteobacteria; order Sphingomonadales; family Sphingomonadaceae; genus Novosphingobium. The sequence goes on along the minus strand of JBJOPJ010000001.1, from coordinate 4,468 downwards.
TTGATCACGCAGCCCAGCCCGCGCGCCCACGCGGCGTTGACGATCGCATTGACGATCGCGCCGCAATCGAACGGGGCGATATCGCTGCCCTGAATCACCTTGTCATACGTAACCACGATCGAAACCGGGGCATCGAACTGGCGAAACCCGCGCAGCACCCAGCCCAGCCGGGCATCCTTGTCCTCGCGGGCGATGCCCATCGCGCCGAACAGTTGCTTGGCGATTTCGACCTGCCGTTCGCGGTGTTCGCCAGCATAGTTTTCGTGGCCCTTGAACTCGCGCGAGGACGGCACCCCGGCCAGGTTGCGTTCGGTGTTGCCCGCGCGGATCCGATCCAGCGGCGCACCGGTCAGGACATAAAAGTTCCACGGCTGGGTGTTAAGCGAGGACGGCGCCCGCATCGCCACTTCCAGCACTTCGCGGATCAGGGCCTTGGGCACGGGATCGGGCTTGTAGCCGCGAATACTCCGCCGTCCGCGCACCACTTCATCATAAGCTGCCGTATTGAACACCCACGTCCTCCCTGTCGTCGTTATCCGCCAAGGTTCGCAGCAAAATGCCTATGTGCGCAAGCGGCATCTGCGAGGCTTGAGTGCGCGGCGCTTTGCGTTACGCTGGTTCCATAACAAAATAATGCGAACGGGACAGGGCATGGCGGATACCACGAAGCAGGACGAACTGATCGAAGGCGCAATTCCGGCAGGCTGGCCGGCGATGTCGCTGGGGCAAGTCGAAGCCGCGCTGTGTGCGCCCGGCGCGAAGTTCGAAATGGACCACGCCGTGATCGACGGGATCGATACCCGCGTGTGGAAGAACGCTCCGGCCAACCTTGCCCTGCTGGCACAGGCCGGACGGGCGCACGGCGATGCCACGTTCCTGATTTATGAAGATGAGCGCATCACGTATGCGGCGTGGTTCCGGGCAGTAGCCGCCCTGGCGCAGCATTTGCGCAGCGCGGGCGTGACCAAGGGCGATCGGGTGGCGCTGGCGATGCGCAATCTGCCCGAATGGCCGGTGGCGTTCTTTGCCGCGGTGACCATCGGCGCCATCTGCGTGCCACTGAACGCGTGGTGGACGGGGCAGGAACTGGCCTATGGCCTGACCAATTCCGGCGCCAAAATGCTGATCTGCGATGAAGAGCGGCTGGAACGCATCTTGCCACACCGGCCCGATCTGCCCGCGCTGGAACAGACCATTGTGGCCCGCTGTGCCGAACCACCGGCGGGCGTGACCCGGCTGGAAAGCGTGATCGGCGCACCGCGCGATTGGTCCGCCCTGCCCGAACGCGAACTGCCCGCCGAAACCATCCTGCCGGATGATCCGGCCACGATCCTCTACACGTCGGGCACCACCGGCCACCCCAAGGGCGCCCTTGGCACCCACCGCAACTTTGCCAGCAACATCCTGTCATCGGGCTATGCCGCCGCCCGCGCCGTGCTGCGCCGGGGCGATGCCCTGCCCGATCCCGAACGCAAGGTGCTGCTGACCGTGATTCCGCTGTTCCACGCCACCGCGTGCAGCGCCACGTTGATGGGCGCCATCGCCGCCGGCCACACCATGATCTTCATGTACAAATGGGACCCGGTGAAGGCCTTCGAAATCATCGAGCGCGAAAAGGTCAACGCCACGGGCGGGGTGCCCACCATCGCGTGGCAAATGATCGAACATCCCGATCGCACCAAGTACGATCTCTCCAGCTTAGAATCGATCGGCTATGGCGGCGCGCCCTCCGCGCCGGAACTGGTCCGCAAGATCTATGAAGTGTTTGGCGCGCTGCCCGGCAACGGCTGGGGGATGACCGAAACCACCGCCACCGTGACCACCCATTCGGCCGAAGACTACCTCAACCGGCCCACGAGTTGCGGCCCGGCCGTGGCGGTGGCCGATCTGGAAATCCGCGGCGAAGATGGTGTTACCGTGCTGCCCGCGGGCCAAGTGGGCGAACTGTGGGCGCGCGGCCCGATGATCGTGAAGGGCTATTGGCAGAACCCCGAAGCCAGTGCCGCAACGTTCGTGCAGGGCTGGGTGCGCACTGGCGATCTGGCCTATCTGGACAGCGAAGGGTTCTGCTTCATCGTTGACCGGGCCAAGGACATGGTCCTGCGCGGGGGCGAGAACATCTATTCATCCGAAGTGGAAAACGCGCTCTACGAACACCCCGCAGTGATGGACGCCGCGATCGTTGGCATTCCGCACCGGACGCTGGGCGAAGAACCCGCCGCGGTGGTCCATCTGGCGCCCGGCACGCAGGCCAGCGAACGCGAATTGCAAGATTGGGTGGCCGCCCGGCTGGCCGCGTTCAAAGTGCCGGTGCGGATCCTGTTCATGGATGAAACCCTGCCGCGCAACGCCAATGGCAAGATCCTGAAGAAAGATCTGAAAGTCCTGTTCGCCGATCAGGGATAGGGCCGCGCGCTTAACCTTTTGGTAAGCAGGCTGGGCGCACAGTTGGTCCATGGCCCGGATCCTAGCTCAAGCCGCAACCCCCGAAACGCTGCGCCGCGTCATGGTCTGCGGCTGCGCGATCGCGCTGATCTGCGCCGGGCATGCCCTACCGTTCTAAAGCTGCAACAGGCGCCACAGCGCCGCCAGCGCCGATACCCCCAGCACGAACCCGGTGAACACCCGCCATGCCGTGTCGTTGATCCGGCCAAAAGCCAGGTGCCCCAGCCAATTGCCCAGCAGCACCGCGGGAAACAGCAGGCCCGCCAGCACCGGCTCGCGCCGCGTTGCCACACCCAGGGCCAGCGACGAGGCTACCCCGGCAGCCGACGTGGCCAGAAAGATCGTCATCATCGAAGCGCGGGCCAGCTGCGCGGGAATTTCGCGGCGCAAGTAATAGGGCACCACCGGCGGCCCCGGCATTCCGGCAAACCCGGTCAGCACGCCTGACAGCACCCCGGTCGTGCCGGTTTCCACCGCGCCCGGCGCGTGGTGCGCGGGCCGTTTGGGCAACAGCACCAGCACGAACGAAACCAGCGCGATCAGCGCAATCAGCATCCGCGCCAGCGCGGGGTCGGTCACCGCCAGCAACCACACGCCCAGCGGCGTTGCCGCCACGGCCAGCGCCGCAATCGCAAAGGCGCTGCGTTCGCTTTGTCCGATGATCTGCTTGAGGCCGACCAGGCCGATCATCAGCCCCAGCCAGTTCGCCACCACCACCGCTTCGCGCGGGGGCACCGCCAGGCCCAGCACCGGCACCAGCAGGATTGCCATGCCGAACCCGGCCAGCCCCCGCACGAATGCCGCCGCCAGCGTGGCGAACAGCGCCACGCCCAGTTGGGCCAGCGTCAGGCCCGCGATCATAGACACGCGATCACAGGCATAAGCACGCAGGTCAGCGCAAATCCGGAGCGGTGGCTTCGCCCTGCAGCAGCGCGATGGCTTCGGCCAGCGGCATCACTTTCTGGTGTTCCACCCCAAGGGTGCGGACCGCCACGGTGCCTTCTTCGGCCTCGCGCTTGCCCACCACCAGCAGGTGCGGAACTTTTTGCAACGAGTGTTCGCGCACCTTGTAGTTGATCTTTTCGTTGCGCACGTCGGTTTCCACCCGGATGCCCGCCGCTTTCAACTGCGCGGCCACATCGTGGGCATAGCCATCGGCATCCGAAACGATCGTCGCCACCACCGCCTGCACCGGGGCCAGCCATGCGGGCAGGCGCCCGGCATAGTGTTCGATCAGGATGCCGATGAAGCGTTCATACGAACCGAAGATCGCGCGGTGCAGCATCACCGGGCGATGCTTTTCGCCATCTTCGGCAATGTAGCTGGCATCGAGCCGTTCGGGCAGCACCCGGTCTGATTGGATCGTGCCAACCTGCCACGTGCGACCGATCGCGTCGGTCAGGTGCCATTCCAGCTTGGGGGCATAGAACGCGCCTTCGCCGGGTAGCTCTTCCCAGCCATAGTCCGCAGTGGCCAGCCCCGCGCGCACCACCGCATCGCGCAGTTCGGCTTCGGCCTTGTCCCACATTGCTTCGCTGCCGAACCGCTTTTCGGGGCGCAGCGCCAGCTTGATCGAATACGTGAACCCAAAGTCCTTGTAGATCCGGTCAGCCAGCGCGCAGAACGCCTGCACTTCGGCCACGATCTGATCTTCGCGGCAGAAGATGTGCGCATCGTCCTGCGTGAACTGGCGCACGCGCATCAGCCCGTGCAGCGCGCCGTGCGGTTCGTTGCGGTGGCAGCAGCCGTTTTCGTACAGGCGCAGCGGCAGGTCGCGGTAGCTCTTGATCCCCTGGCGGAAGATCAGGACGTGCGCCGGACAGTTCATCGGCTTAAGCGCCATCCAGTCCGCTTCGCCCGAAATGACCGGGCCGTCGTCCTCGGTGTTGGGCACTTCATCGGGGATCACGAACATGTTTTCGCGATACTTGCCCCAGTGGCCCGATTGTTCCCACTGGCGCGCATCCATCACCTGCGGGGTCTTGACCTCTTTGTAGCCGGCAGCATCGATCGCGCGGCGCAT